>CAVEWO010000104.1:0-5850 GCA_963619345.1 Bacteroidaceae bacterium | reverse complement strand
CAGGAATACATATCGCAGGAAATTTTCGACGAGTACAGAAAAGCGGGAGAAGAGAAAGGATTCGCATACGTGGCGAGCGGCACGCTTGTGCGCAGCTCATACCACGCAGAGGAGGCTCTTAACTATGGAAAGAAATAACTATGTTTACATAGAAAACGATTCGCTGGACGTATACTACAACTTTGCACTGGAATACTATCTGACTTCAGAGAAAACTTTCAGAGACAAGATCGTTTTTCTGATATGGAGGACGACGCCGACTGTGATGGTCGGGAAGTTCCAGAACACATACAGGGAGATCAACCGCCGTTTCGTGGAGGAAAATGATATAAACGTAGTGAGGCGCATGTCCGGCGGAGGCACGATATTCACGGATCTCGGCGGATGGCAGTTCACTTTTATCGCACCTGCGCAGTCGGATCAGATATCGTTCAGGGAATATACGGAACCGGTGATAGAGGTGCTGCAGTCACTTGGAGTGGAAGCGTACTTTGACGGCAGGAACGACATAATGGCAGACGGAAAGAAAGTCTCCGGAAATGCACAGTATATGCGTAACGGGTTTGTAGTGCATCACGGTTCGCTGCTCTACAGCACTGATCTTTATATGCTGGAAAGGAGCACGGTCTCGAATGAGGAAAAGCTGCACTCAAAAGGGGTAGGTTCGGTGCGTGAGCATGTCGGCAATATCAGCGACTACTTTACAGAGCCGCTGTCGATGACGGAATTCAGAGATAAGATAATAGAAAAGTTCATAAAAGATGACTCCCAGATCATAAGGCTCATGCCCGAGGATATCGAGCGTCTGGAGGAGATCGCGATAGACAGATTCGGCAGCTGGGAGAACATATACGGCAGCAATCCGGAATTTGAAATCACGAAGCAGGGAAGATGTGCCGGAGGAGATGTATGCTGCAGTATGAATGTGAAAAAAGGCGTTATTGAGGAGATGGAAATCACAGGCAATTTCTTCGGCACTGCCGATATGGCAAAGATCTGCAGGATGCTCAGAGGATGCCGCTATGAATACGGACAGATCAGAGAAAGACTCGAATCGCTGATGCCTGAGGGAGCTGTAACGAATATCAGCTCTGCGGATATCGCAGGTATAATATGTGAAAGATAACACTCCGGCAGCGATCGAAGAGAAGCGCGGAAGCTGAACGGAATAAAAAGTAAAAGCAGGAAATCATAAGCGAATGGAACGGAAAGATCGGAAAAGTCGTGCCGTACATGATTTGAATTGCAGATATGACTGGTGAGACATTTATAGCTGCTGGAATAAGCGACGAATACGTATCACTGTATCCATGACTTTGACGCCGGAGCCGGGCGGGCATGCGCAGCTCCGGCTTTACAGCAGGTTCAGCTGAGTTCTGGCAGATATGAAATGCAGCTGTACCTGTTCACAAAGTTTTCACATTATTTAATAGATATTGCTATTGACAAATCAACTGGATAATAGTAGTATATTATTGTAAGTTAGTTAAATATAACTGAATGCGGATATAAAATATCTGCATGAGATACAGATGAACGGGTATTCCTGATAATGATACCCGTATATATTTAAAAAAGGGTTAGCTCAAGCTAACTGTCGATAAATAACAGGCTTGCTGTTATAGTCAGGAGGGATTTATGAGTGTTGTAATAATCGGAGGCCATGAGAGAATGGTCCGTCAATATGAAGAGATATGCGAGAGGCATGGATGCGATGCGAAGGTTTTCGTCAAGGAGAGGAGCGGGTTCAAGAAGAATCTGGGGACTCCTGATCTGATGATACTGCTCACGAACACGGTATCGCACAAGATGGTCAAGAGCGCCGTGAACGAGGCGAAGAGAAACAAGATACAGATTGCCAGAGCGCACAGCAGCAGCGCTTCAGCACTGACAAATCTGCTCCTGGAGCACGGTGCGACGCCGGTAAGCTAGGGAATATACTGACAGGAAATATACTGCTGTCTCCGTGAGTACACTCGGATACGCAGTCAACATATTAAAACACAAAATAAAGCATACAAGCAAAAGAGGATACCATACAGGCATGATGACCATGCTGCTATGATATCCTCTTTTGTATATTGCAGGTTTTCAGATCAAACCCGTATGATTTTTACGCTTTGCCGGAACTGCTCTATGCCTTGCCGAAACCGCATACAGGGAATGTGCATACTTTGCAGTTGAGACACAGTCCGCCGTGAGCCAGCTTCGCTATATCTTTTTTCGTGACTTTTTCACCGGCGAGGAGCCTCGGAACGATCAGATCGAAAATGCTCGTACGGCTGTACATCACGCATCCCGGAAGTCCCACTACGGGAACGTCTCCGACGTACGAGAGCATGAACATCGCTCCCGGCAGTACAGGTGCGCCGTAGCTTACGACCTCTCCTCCGGCTTTTCTGATTCCTGAAGGAGTCATGTCGTCAGGGTCTACAGACATTCCGCCTGTGACGCCTATGATATCCATTCCTTCATCGATCAGCTGTTTTATGCAGCCTGCGATCATTTCATCGTCGTCATCAGCAAAGACCTGTTTTTCGACCTTGCTGCCAAGTTCCCCGAATTTTCTAACCAGCACCGGACCGAATTTGTCTTCGATGATGCCGTTGTAAACTTCGCTGCCGGTAGTAACGACGCCGACTTTCATTTCTTTGAGAGGGACTATCTTTATGATAGGTCCGTCTGAGAGTACAGATTCGGCCTGCTGCAGGAGCTCTTCTGCGATGAAGAGAGGGATTATTCTCGTTCCTGCCAGTTTTTCGCCCTTTCTGACAACTATGTTTTCATGTATCGTCGCGAACATGATCTCATCCTGTGATACGAGCTCGTACAGCCGGTCTCGGTCTATCCTGAGGAGACCGTCATAGGTCGCCTTGAGTTCGATCTTGCCCTCCGAAGGGTCTGTAAGCTCGATGCCTTCGCCTGCGGCTTTTGAAGCGATCCTGTAAGCCGCCTCATCTTCATGTACATCGTTATCGTCTTTTTCCAGCACAAAAAGATGTCTTTTCCCCATAGAAAGAAGCAGAGGAATGTCTTCCTCTGTTATTATATGACCTTTTTTGAATTTAGGTCCCTTATATTCGCCCGGGATTATCTGAGTGAGGTCATGCGCGAGCACTGTCCCCACAGCCTGTTCTACCGCAACTTCTTTCATTTACACTATCCTGCCTTCCTTTAACGTTATGTTTCTGTCCGCGAAAAGCTCAGCTTCGCGGTGATTGTGAGTTATAAGGATCGTCGGGATCTTCAGGCTTTCCTTGAAAGCTCTGAATTCCTCGTATATCTTGCCTTTGGTGTTTTCGTCTAGCGCGGAGAACGGCTCATCCAGAAGCAGCAGGGAAGGTTTGGTGACCATCGCTCTGGCAAGTGCGACTCGCTGTTTTTCTCCTCCGGAGATGGCAGTCGAGTTTTTCGGTGCGAGATGCGCGATGCCCAGCGTCTCCATCATATAATCTGCGTATTCCAGCAGTTCCTTCCTGTTTGCCCTTTTCTTGTATTCGCGTTTGTTCTTGAGTCCGTAAAGCACATTCTGTTTTACCGTCATGTTCGGGAACAGTGCGTAATTCTGAAAAAGATATCCTATATTTCTCTTCTCAGCCGGAACATTTACTTTATCAGTATGACTGAAAAGGACTCTGTCGTCAATGGTGATTTTACCCTTGTCCGGAGTCACTATGCCGGCGAGGCAGTTCAGGATAGTGGTTTTGCCTGCACCGGAAGCACCCTCGATGACGAGAAGTTCGTTTCCCATGGAAAATTCCACATCGAGATCGAAGTAGTTAAGTTTTTTGTTCAGTGTAAAAGCTATACTCATCTCACTAACCCTCCGCGCTTTTCTCTCCTCTTGAGCCACATATTCAGTCCGAATACGAGTGCGAAACTGAAAAGCACCATTATCAGCACGAGCATGGATGCTTTTTCATCTTTTCCGACAACAACTGCATAGTAGATCGCAGTAGGTATGGTCTGTGTCTTGCCCGGGATGTTTCCTGCCAGCATCAGCGTAGCTCCGAATTCACCGAGCGCTCTTGCAAACGTGAGGACGATGCCGCTCACGATGCCGGGGCCTGACAGCGGGAATGTGACGGTTCTGAATACTTTGAACGGGCTGCTTCCCAGCGTCTTTGCAGCGAGCTCATAGCTCGGATCGACACTCTGGAAGGCGCCCTTTGCATTCTGATACATCAGCGGAAGAGCCACAACGGTCGCCGCAATGACGCAGGCTATCCATGTGAATACTATCTGGATCCCGAATGTATCCAGAAGAAAAGCCCCAATGGGGCCTCGCTTTCCGAACACTTTTAACAGTAAGTAACCTACTATCGATGGCGGCAGGATCATAGGAAGAATAAGTATCGTTTCCCATATATTCTTGCCGGGAACCTTTCTCTTTGTCAGCAAATAGGCAAAGAACACGCCCAGAAAAAAGGCGATAACTGTTGCAAGCAATGCAACTCTTATTGATAAAAAAATTGGTTCAAACATAATTTTATAGTACTTACCTAAAAAATCGTTAATTAGTTATAGCGCAGGAAGTTTCTCATAGAGAAATTCCCTGCGCTCAAAAAAGTTTACTGTTGATCAATATTCGGCGAAGCCGACTTTTTTATTTTACAGTGAATCCGTATTTTTCGAATACCTTCTTAGCGAAATCGCTCTGGAGGAAATCGTAGAAGTCAGCAGCTGAGTCAGCCTGTGGAGCGTCCTTCAGGATTGCTGCAGGGTATACGATAGGATCGTGAAGACTTTCGTCAACGTCACCGATGATCGCGATGTTGTCCTTTTCGATTTCAGCATCTGTTCTGTAAACGAATCCGCAGTCAGCGTTTCCTTCCTTTACATAAGTCAGTACCGCACGAACGTCCTTTGCTTCAACGATCTTTCCTGAGATCTGGTCAGTGATTCCCATGTTGTCGAATACCTGGCTTGCATATTTTCCTGCAGGTACAGTTGTAGGTTCACCGATAGCGATGCTTGCTACAGCATCAGTTGTAAGAGCGTCCATTGTAACAGTGTCCTTGTTTTCTGATGTTGCGATCAGAGTGAGACTGTTTGCAAGAAGGTCTTTTCTTGTATCAGTATCGATGTAGTCTTCGTCTTCAAGCTGATCCATGTTAGCCTTTGAAGCTGAGATGAAGATGTCGCAAGGTGCTCCGCCTTCGATCTGCTGTACGAGGTCTCCTGATCCTGCATAGCTTGGAGTGATAGTGCAGTCAGCATCCTTTTCATACTCTGTGATGATTTCATCAAGAGCGTCTGTAAGGCTTGCTGCAGCCAGAACTGTAACTTCCGGTTTTTCAGCGTCATCGCTGCTGTCGCTGCCGCATCCTGCAAGCAGCATCATTGACAGTGCCATGATAACAGCTGTTGCTAATGTTAACACTTTTTTCATAATTGCCTCCTGATAGGTTTAAAGAAATAACTTGCACCATAGATAAGGTGCTTTCAGAAAGTATATCATAATGGCGCAAATGCTTAAGTTGTCCAAACAACGAAAATGCAGATTGTTTTGGCAATATTTAAATATTTTTTTGCTGCTTTGAAAAATCAGCTCCAGAAAAGCTGCAGCATCACTTCTTTGAGTTCTCTCAGGTTCGCCAGCTGTTCGCTTTCCGTCGGGAGCGGTGCCGGATGTTCTGCAGCGCTGCATTCAGGGGTGTCGCCGCATACGCTGCACTCGGTGCTGCCTTCGCCATGTCCGCATGTTTCTCCGGAGCCGTCATCGTGGTCATGCTCGTGAATCATGTGTGCATTCGATGCGCCCATGCCGTATATCAGTTCGAGTATGTGTACTGCATCTCTGCCGCTGTTTTTCAGTGAATCGCGGCAGTCCATGCAACACGTTATATA
>CAVEWO010000103.1:0-5893 GCA_963619345.1 Bacteroidaceae bacterium | reverse complement strand
GCCTCAGCCTGTTCCGCTACTGCAAGAGCTTCGTCCGCATCACTGACATCCGCCCCGCCAGCCGCGAGCTGCGCCTTTGCATCTGCAACCGCCGCACTGACGTCTTCATCCGCAGAACCGATGACTGCGATCGGCAGAGTTACAGGGATCTGATCCCCTTCCTCGATGAGCAGCTTCTTCACGACACCGTCAGATGTCGCTTCTATATCCATGTTGGTTTTGTCTGTTTCTACTGAAAAAAGAGGCTCTCCCTTTGTGATCTCTTCGCCTTCGCTTTTATACCACTGTACCAGCTTACCCTCGTTCATGTTGAATCCGAGCTTCGGCATTATTATGATTTCTGCCATTGTACCTCTCCTCTCTTATTTGAAATATGTCTTAACTTTCTCGTATACCTTTTCTGCTGACGGAATGAGAGGGAACTCGAGCGCCGGGCTGAACGGAAGCGGCACGTTAGGGTTGTTTACTCTTCCGCACGGTGCATCGAGATAATAGAACACATCATCTGCGATAGCCGCTGCGATCTCTGCACCCACGCCGCATCTCTCATAATCCTCGTCGGCAACTATGAGCTTGCCTGTCTTCTTTACTGATTCGATGACAGTTTCCTTGTCGAGCGGAACCAGAGTCCTGAGGTCGATGATCTCGCAGTCGATACCTTCCTTTGCAAGTCTTTCAGCTGCTTCTTCCGACTTCATCACCATTGAAGATGTAGCTGCGATAGTGATATCTTTTCCTTCTCTTGCGATCCTTGCCTTGCCGAACGGGATAGGATCCACATTTTCCTCAACTTCGAATTTCTTGTTATATACCATTTTATGTTCCAGGAAGATAACAGGGTCGTCATCTCTGATAGCTGTCTTGAGCAGTCCTGCCGCTTCAGCCGCTGTTGAAGGGAGTACCACCTTTGCTCCGGGGAAGTGTGCAGCCATAGCCTGTATCGACTGTGAATGCTGTGCTGCTGACGATCTGCCTGCGCCTATAGGGCATCTGATGGTCATAGGTACGTTAGCCTGTCCGCCGGACATGTATCTGATCTTTGTCATCTGGTTGAAGACCTGATCGCCCGCAACGAGCAGGAAGTCTGAGAACATCAGCTCGATGACAGGTCTCAGACCTGTCAGTGCCATACCTACGCCCATACCTACAAAGCCCTGTTCTGAAATCGGAGTATCCTTTACCCTGAGGTCGCCGTATTTTTCCAGCAGACCTACTGTACACTTGAAGTTTCCGCCGATGAATCCGATGTCCTCTCCAAGCTGAACTATATTTTTATCTCTTGCCATTTCCTGATCCAGTGCATTGCATATTGCCTGTGCATATGTCATTTCTTTCTTTGCCATTTTAAAATTTCTCCTTTCCGGTGTTTTCCGTGAATCGACTATAAAGTTCCCTGCTGAAATACGTCCGTGAACGCTTCTGCTGCATCAGGATAATCGCTGTCTGCCGCGAATTTTACTGCTGCCTGGATCTCTTCTTCAACTTTTGCCTCGAGTGCCTCGATCTCTTCTTCCTTCACTTTGCCGGAAGCGATCATCTCAGCTCTCAGGGTAGTTACAGGGCATTTCTTCATCCAGTCTTCCTTCTCGGTCTTGCTTTTTCTCTGCCTGTATGTAGCCGGATCTCCTACGTGGTGTCCCTGCCATCTGTAAGTCTTGCATTCGATCAGTGTAGGACCTTTGCCTTCTCTTGCTCTCTTCACTGCTTCAACTGCCGCTTCATAAACTGCAGTTACATCCATACCGTCTACAACTACTCCCGGAATGTCATATGCCTTTGCTCTTACTGCAAGGTCAGGAGTATTCGTAACATCACGGATATCTACTGAGATTCCGTAAAGGTTGTTTTCTATTACATATATGCACGGGAGATTCCACGCTGCCGCCATGTTGATGCTTTCGTGGAAAGTTCCCTCGTTCGTTGCCGAGTCACCCATGAATGAGATCGCGACCTGGTCTGTTTCTCTGTATTTTGCTGAATAAGCCGCTCCCGTTGCGATAGGGATGCCGCCGCCTACGATGCCGTTGGCGCCGAGGATCCCCTTGTCCATGGCCATGATGTGCATAGATCCGCCTTTTCCGTGTGAGTAGCCTGTTTCCTTGCCGAGGATCTCTGCCATCATCCTGTTTATGTCAGCACCTCTTGCCACCAGATGTCCGTGGCCTCTGTGCGTGCTGGCGATATAGTCTTCATCTTTGAGTGCCGCACATACACCTGTTGCTACTGCTTCTTCACCAAGATAAAGATGCGCCAGGCCTGCCATCATGCCTTTTTTGTAAAACTCGAAAGTCTCTTCTTCGAATCTTCTCATTTTGAACATGGTTTCATAAAACGCCAGTAACTGTTCTGCTTTATACTTATCTACTTTCATCATTGACCTCCCGCATAAAAAACGTAATATGTCATTATTTATTTTCTGCTCTTATTTAAACGCAATCATCGTGCCAAACTGTCGCCCGTACAGCAAAAATGTTTACAATGTGATTCGCGACATGTGACATATTGTTGCTAATTTATTGAAATTTCAATGTTTTAACCGTGTCATGCACCTTCAGGTGCACTTCTGCATCGGCCGCAGCTGCTTTTCTTTTTATCATGCAAAGAGTCCGCGCGCTATCTTTGTGTCATAGTTCTTGTCATATTTTTTGTCACTATGTCATTTTTTTACGTGACAAAAAGTTTTCCCTTGTAAAAAAGCATGACACATACTATAATTGTGACATCAAAAGCATGTCAATTATTATTATATTCAGATAACGCACGGAGGTCTGTCATGAATATTTCGACTTTATCAGGCAGCAGCTATCAGCACCGCCTTAAGGAAGCCTGGGAACATTTCGTAGAAAACCGGGATTACGACTATTCTTTCATACGCAGCGAGATACTTGACTCGTGGAAGAGAGCCAGAGACACAGGCATCAATCCCAGAGACATCAATTACAAGAATCTTTCACCGGATGAACTGAATATGAAGATAAACAAGAATCTGGAACTGATAAATATCGTTCACCCGCACCTGGAGCAGATTTACTCGATAGTGGAAGGCTCCGGCTCATACATACTGCTGTGCGACAGCGAAGGGTATGTCATAGACTACAAAGGCGACCCTGACATCATCGAACGCGGAGGTCTGACAAAGCTCGGTCTCGGATCGGTAAGAGACGAGAGATCCGTAGGCACCAACGGCATAGGCACCGCTCTCTATCTCGAAAAACCGGTGCAGATATGGGGCGAAGAACACTATGCGGAAAAGCACAAGAGCTATACCTGCTCAGGCGCACCGTTCTTCGACGCAAATGACAATCTCTGCGGGTGCATAAATATCACGGTGCTGACTGAAAATGCACATCCTCACACTCTCGGCATGGCACTCTGCGCCGCTGACAGCATCACCAAGGAGCTCAAGCTGAGACAGGCGATGAATGATCTGGAGGCGATAAACGCACAGAGGAACAGCATCATAGAAAACATGACATCCGGAGTGATCCTGCTTAATTCACTCCAACGCGTGTCACAGGTCAACAAATACGCACTGAACCTTTTTCACCTCTCATACGAAGACATAATAGGGCAAAAGCTGTTTGACTACATATCAATAGACAACTATGACAGCTACACGATCCACGACATCCTCAAAACAGAGCGCTACAACGAAGAAGTGTCCGTCTTCATAAAGCTGTCGGCGTCCAGGCCGAAACGCCTGAACCTTTCCATAAACCACGTAAAAGACAGCACCGGGAACATAACCGGAACGATAATGCGCTTCAACAAGCCGGAAATGCTGAATAAAATCGTGAGAAACATCGGCGGATTCAGCGCCAAGTATACTTTTTCCTCGATAGTCGGCCGTTCGGAGCCTATGCAGAGGATGATCCAGACGAGCAGAAAAGCGGCGCAAAACGATTCCAACGTGCTGATACTGGGCGAAAGCGGCACGGGCAAGGAGCTGATCGCTCAATCTATACACAATGCCAGCCCTGTTGCCGGCGGACCTTTCGTCGCGATCAACTGTGCAGCAATACCTAACAGCCTCGTGGAAAGCGAGCTGTTCGGCTATGAAAAAGGGGCGTTCACAGGCGCCGAAAAAGAAGGGCGGCCGGGCAAGTTTGAGATGGCTGACGGCGGCACAATTTTCCTTGATGAGATAGGAGACATGCCGTACGCGGTGCAGGCTGCGCTGCTGCGCGTTCTGCAGACAAAAGAAGTAGTCAGGGTCGGCGGAAAATACCCGAAGCCTGTAAATATCCGAGTCATCGCTGCGACAAACCAGGATCTGACCGAAGCTGTGGCTCAAAAGACTTTCCGTGAAGATCTCTTTTACAGACTCAATGTGCTGACGATCGCAGTACCTCCTCTCCGCGAGCGAGGCGCAGATGACATTTCACTGCTGATCTCATACTTCGTCGGTATGTACAACAAAAAAAGGCACACCGACATAACGGTAGCGCCCGAGGTATATCAGGTACTTAGAAATTACTCGTGGCCAGGCAATGTGCGTCAGCTGGAAAACACGGTAGAGCGCGCGATAAGTCTGTGTTCTGACGACAGGATAACATGCGAAGATCTGCCGCCGCAGTTTTACGATATGATCGCAGCGCACAGCAGCGGACACGCAGATACGATATCCGGAAGCAAAACAGGATCTTCCACGCCCGGTAATACACTCCCTGCGTCCGCTGACCCGGGAAACGGTATACCTGCCAGCGGCGACCACTTCAGCCATCCGGACACCGGAGACACAGGTCTCTTTGGACACTCGGATGCTGCCGCACACTCTGCACAGCATTACGACAGCATTCATTCAGTGCCGCTGACAGCAGCTGACAGTTGTGCAAAGGAAACTATGGACACGAACCCGGTCCGCACATCATACAATATTGCTGAGAATGAAGCCGCGCTGATCATTTCCGCACTCGAAAAATGCAGCGGCAACGTGACCGCTGCCGCCAGGCTCCTCAGCATGAACCTGCGTACGCTTTACAGAAAAATAAAGAAACACGAAATAGACGTGAACCTTTACAGGCACAGAAAATAAATCATCTCTGCGTCATGTGCAAGATTTCCCTTATAGAACAAAAGTGGCTTCGCCACATACTTTCATATGAAACTTTTGCTGATATTCCGGAAATATCGAAAGCGATATTTCCTACATAAAAACAGTCCGGGCATGCCGCTCAATAGAAGCATGCCCGTTTCTCATCTCACTGAATTCAGAAATCACGCAAGCCTGTGCCTGCGTAAAATGCAGCAATGCAGCATACAGCGCTTTATCACAACCCGTACTTTTCAAACAATTCCTCCTGGAATCCGCTGTCTTCAGCAGCTCTTATTATATCGTCGATGCGCCCTTCTTCGCCCAGGATCTTCATAAGTCTGCTGACACGAAGCGCACCCGCCTGTTTTCCCTGTTCATGGCTTTTAGCGAGCGCTTCTCTGGCTTCTGCCAGTTCTGCTTTGGTCTCTGCCAGCTCATCCTGCACAGTCGCATAGTCTGACAGATATATATCGTGCGCACGTTTTTCAAAGAATGCACGGTCATCAAGAGTTATGTCCTTGAATACAGTTTCAGTCATTTCCATGTACTCCTTTCCATGATCTAAAAGCTCAGATACATAGTCAGCACTGTTTTCATCCCCTGCAAACTTCAGATACGCAGCAAACATCTCCTCCGGAGAAAGTGTATCGACAGGCTTTGCCGAATCTACTGCACCAAGCTGTATACAGTGAAATTCTATCCTGTCTGTCATCAGCTCTCCGGTATCTTTCTCATACACCATGAACCGGCAATGCAGTTTTGCGGGGTTCCTGAATATCGCTCCGTCAGCAACAGTTATGACTATGCTTTTTTCATTTTACCATAGTTCTCGCCCCTGCTCAACGCCCGGCGTATCAG
>CAVEWO010000102.1:0-5900 GCA_963619345.1 Bacteroidaceae bacterium | reverse complement strand
TTATAAAGTTTAATAATACAGGCTATGACATTTTCGGAAGCCGGTAAGAATCCGGCACTGTGTCTCAGCAACCGTGATACCAGCGAATGGATAAACCGGACACCTGTTTTTCGGTCAAAGCCACTGGAGTCAGGACGTCTCAGGAACAGAGCCGGGCATTCTGCTTACGGTCCGAACAGAGTACGATACTGAAAAGCTCCGGGAAGGCATCCTTGTAGGTGCTGCGGATTTCTGCACGATATCGTTTGAACGAGATATCCGCAGAAACGCAGCGGGGGTTAAGTCGGGAGACCTGTCAGTCTGTTATCGGAGTCTTCTGAGGTGAGACCGGATAGTTGTGAAGTGTCAGCAATGGCGGCACCGCGGGAATTCGTATGCGTACATTCATGGATCATATCATGCAAAGGTAGGGATATACGGTATGCAGAGTTTTCTGCTGTGTTCATTGCCGGTTTTGTGTTACGATTATTGAGGAAAACACCTGGGAACGGGTGTTTTTAGTTTTTTGGAATGAGTCACAGGGGGTGCTGAATTATGAAAAAAAATCAGTGCACAGACACTGAGATTGATGGGCGCACGGAGAATTACAAATTCATAAACCACAGAAAGTGCGAATTTTTCCCGTGCCATGAGACATCAGACGAAGACGGATTCAACTGCCTGTTCTGCTACTGCCCGCTCTATGCTTTGGGAGAAAAATGCGGAGGCGATTATGTCTACCTCGACAGCGGCATCAAAGACTGCAGCGGATGCCGCAGGCCTCACAGAAGAGATTCGTACGATCAGATAGCTGCACATTTCAGAGAAATTGCGGAGATCGCACGTAAAACAGACATCTGAAACAGTCGTGACAAGGAAAGTGAAAAAACATAATGGACATAAGGCGTGCATCAGATAGATATACCGGTCAATGAGAGCCGGGAGAAGAAGGAGGAAAAATGGAAAACAGGAAACGGGTGAAGATTTCCAATATCATCATGGTAGCGCTGATCGCTGTGATCGCGGCATGTGCAGTCATGGCGGTCGGTCATCTAAAGGGATGGTTCGGCGGCAGTGACAGCGACAGCGTCCTGGTGACGGAGAAGATCAGAGGTGTGGCGAATATCGAGAGGAGCGGTGTAGGATACAGCCTCAAAGAGAAGGTGCCGCTCAAGCGAGATGATATCGTCGAGACAGAGACCGGATCGACAGTAACTGTAAAAGCAGACCGCCATAATAAAATATCGGTCAATGAGAGATCCGAGTTTGCCGTATCGTCAGAACAGAAAGACGATATAGCACTGGAGATGAAGCATGGAGAAATGTTTGCGGACATTCCGGAACCGGGCAAAAGCTTCAGTGTCACGATAGATAAGAATACGATCTTTGCAGGCGAATCAGAGACAGGCAGTCAGGATGGTGCGGTATTTGCATTGTCAGCACAGACAGGAAGCTCATCAGTCAGCGTATTGAGAGGAGAGCTGAAAGTGACTGTGGAAGACGGCACTGAGAAACAGATCTCAAAAGGTCAGACGCTTTCTATAGCACATGACAGTAAGGGACGGCTAAGTGCAGAGATCGTAGAACTCAAGGTCGAGTCTATGGACGATTTCATGCTCGAGCAGGCACTCGAATGCCGCAGTAAAGACAAGCTGTGCTTTACTGCTGATGAGATAAACAAGGTCATAGAAACGCGCAGTACTGAAAAAGCAAAAGCTGCGGCAGAAGCAGAGCAGCAGGCTGGCATATCAGAGCAGGCAGAAACCGAGAACACAGGAGGAACCGCAGGAACAGGCGGAAGCAAATCGGCAGGCGGCAGTTCAGGCAGTGTAAAAAGCTGCACTATAGAGATAAGGTGTGATACGATCCTTAACAATATGGGGAACCTGACGCCGGGCAAGAACAGCTATGTGCCGGCGAACGGTGTGATACTCGCCACGAGCCGTGTGGAGTTCGCTGACGGAGAGACGGTGTTTGAAGTGCTGAAACGTGCATGTTCGTACGCAGGGATACAGCTCGAATATTCGTACACCCCTATGTACGGCAGCTATTACATAGAAGGAATAAACAACCTGTATGAATTCGACTGTGGAGAACAGTCGGGATGGATGTACAAGGTCAACGGCTGGTTCCCGAATTACGGATGTTCCAGCTACACGCTGAAAGACGGAGACACCATAGTATGGTGTTACACATGCAACGGACTTGGGGCTGATGTAGGCGGCGGCATGTAAAGCTCATGCATCAGTGGAGCACATGTTCAGCCATGTCACAAGCTGCAAAAAGAACAGGAGGAGAGAAATGAACGTTAACGGGAAGGAAGCCCGGAAAAGAGGTGTCAGCATACTGCTGACGCTTATCATGGTCCTGACGACTATGATGCCGGCCTGGGCATACGGCAATGAAGCTGCGGATGCATCTGCAGTGAAGCAGTCATCACAGGAGGCTGCCGAGGAAGCACAGGAGGTGCTTGATGAACAGCAGTCGGGAGATGAAGAAAAAAATGATACGATAGCTGCTGATGAGTCAGGCAGCAGCACGCAGACAGAGGAAAGCGGCAGCGATGTATCAGGAAGTACGGATGCTGAGACAGTGCAGTATTTTGCAGTGATCAGCTCGGACAGGGCAGGAACGGAGAAAAAAGACAATGCGCCGTATATTGAAGCGGGGATCGTGAAGCTGCAGGAAAGCAGTGCTGTTTCTGTAAAAAAAGATCAGCTCGAAAAACAGAGCGATGGAGTATACAGAGGAACACAGGATCTTAATGATGGCAGCAGTGCAGGCTACAGCGACGGCAATTCATATGAGGTGGCTCTGAAAAACTATTACGGGGATGATGGCTCTGCAAGAGATGGATATCATCTCGAAGGCATCGCTATCAACGGATATATGATAAAAATGTCTGAAATCGAAGCTGACAGAGATCATCATATACAGATAGCGAGAGGCAGCATTTCGGGATATGACGGAGATGCAGATGCGTATGTGAACAGCAAAAGCGGAAAGGACATAGGCCTTTCATTCGCGGGCAGCGGTGCCTTCAGCAGTGATCTCAGGGTGACGTTCGTATTTGCAGATGATGTTGAAAAAGCTGACAGCACGATAACTCAGCAGGATGCTGTAAAAGCAGCAAAGGCGGCAGCAAAAGCCGGCACGGAAGGCTCAAAAGCTGTATCATCTCATGAAAATCAGGTGCGTGTGATCGTTGAAAATACGACGTATCCTAAAAGCAAAGGAGCTTTGTGGGATGGAACGCTTGTAGACACATGGATCGATCTCAATGAAGATTCGACGATGATGAGCTGCGTGGTAGCAGCACTCAATACTGTAGGTGCAAAGCAGACGGGCGCAGAAAACAATTATATCTCTGAAATAAATGGTCTCGGAGAATTCGACGGCGGCTCGATGTCGGGCTGGATGGGCACGCTGAACGACTGGTTCACAAATGAAGGCTTTGGAGCGTTCACTGTCGCAGCCGGAAAACTCAGCGCCGGTGATGAGATACGAATAATGTACACCTGCGCTTACGGAGGTGATATTGGCGGCTCATGGGGAAATAACGACAAGCGCGTAATTGCTGTAGAAGCAAGCGCAGGAACGATCACCCCGGCATTTGATAAAGACACCCATGAATACACGATTGATCTTCCTGAGGGGACAGAGGCGATTACGATAAGACCGACCGCAGCAAATAAAAATTTTCAGGTGCGCACTTTTGCGGGAGGCAAAGAATATAAGCGCAATGATGCGATCCCGGTAAGCAGCGGCACGGAGATACTTGTAAAGTGTGGAGACCCGTCGTGGAGTTCGATGAATGGAAACAGTGACCCTGCGCAGGAATATACTCTGACGGTAAAAATCAAAGAACCCGTAACGGTCAAAGCAGATGTCACTGCTTCTTTTCAGCAGGCTAACACATACCTGCTGACTCCGCAGACGCTCTCCGTAGACAGTGGTCTTGCAGAGCGATACGGTTATACCGATACTGTGGATCCGGAAAAAAGCGTTTCGGCGCTTGATGTATTGGTGCGCCTGCATGAAGTGATGCTGGAAGATGCATTTGATTCAGAAACTAAAGACAGTATCCTTGTCGTGAATGACGGCACCATAAGCACGATTATGGGAGAAAAGACCACAGCGGTGAGCTTCGCCGTGAACGGAGCTTTTCCATATGACCCTGACGGTGAGTACAACAGCTCGTACGGATATACGGGCTACATGATAAACCAGGCACCTGTAGCAGATGGAGACAGCATGGATGTCTTCTTCTATCAGGATTCATATTACATGGATTATTACACGTGGTTCGAGCAGGATGGATCAAAGGTCAGCAGCCTGAGCGTGAAGCAGGGCGAATCTATATCTCTCGATCTGCAGGGTGTGATGTACGCATACTGCGGTTCGCTGAAGAAAGAAGATGCAATAAAGCAGGGCGGGCTGAGACCTGTGGAAGATGCGCAGCTGACTGTAGTTGATGCGGCAACAGGTGCATCTGAAGATATCAGCGGTGCGATCACAGATGAAGACGGACATGCAGAGATCTCCTTTAAAAAGGCCGGAACGTATTATGTATCAGCATACGGTACAAGTGAATATACACCGATAACATCACCTTGGCTTAAAATCAGCGTGACAAGCAGTGCACCAGTGCTGAAAGAAGGTGTTTCGGAAAGCACGGCAGCAAGTGTAAAGAAAGGACAGGCATACACGCTGGATCTGGATTCGATATTCGAAGATCCGCAGAATGACAAACTGACGTATACAGTGTCTGTAGATGGGGCAGAAGCAGTCGCTGCTGAAAGCAGCTATTCTGTGACGTTCGACAGTGCAGGCGCACATAAACTGGTATTCCGTGCCAGTGACGGACTGGTATCATCAGAAGATACATATACGGTGAAGCTTACGGTCGAAAAACCGGAGCAGGCAAGACTTGAGTCACTGATCATACATACGGGGAATTCACCGACAGATACCAGCGTACTGGTGAAAAACAAAAACGATAAATATACATCGGGGCAGGTATTCGACCCGGAAACATCAGAGTATGTACTCTCAGCACAGACTGACAGTGTGAGCCAGCTGCGTTTCCGTGCCGAGGCCAGTGACAGCAGTGCAAAAGTCATGTTGTACTACGGAGACGGACAGTCCAAGGATATCACGTGGAAGAGCGGCAGCTCGAAATTTGCGAACTGTCTGAGTCCCGGAAAGAATACGATAACGATAAAAGTCGAGCCTGCAGCCGGGTCAGACAAGGAAGGAGCAGAGTACACCTTTGCGGTGGACTGTGTGCCGACACTGACAGGGATAACGGCAAAGAGCAGCGGGACAGAGCTGTATCTTGACAAACAATTCTCGTCATCTGTGAGTGGATACACACTCACGATACCGGAAACGACAGAGATCGTTGACCTGACGGCTGTGCCGAAAAACCAGGGATATACAGTACTGTATAACGGGAAGAAATCGCCATCTGTAGATGTAAAGGGCAGAGAAAAGATAGAGATCACTGTTTCAGCAGAAAGCGGAGACAGCAGACTGGAAAATATATATACGCTTGATCTCAAACGCGCAGCGCAGCTTGACTTCAAGCTGGATGCCACGCCGGATGACGCAGTCGTCAAAGTCTACGACTCAGAGGGGGCAGAAGTAAAGACGAACAAAGACGGAAGCTTTTCCGGAATGTTTGCGGAATACGATTATACATATCTGATCACGAAATACGGATATGTGGCTCAGAGCGGCAAGGTGCCTGCAGCCGGAGGCGCACTTAAGATAACTCTCGAAAAAGCGGCAGATGACGGCCTGAAAGACGTATCATCAGACTGGAACAATTTCCGCGGCAGCGACAGCAACATGGGTATCACGGATGTGATGACTCCTGTTTCGAAGGATGACACGACGCTTCTCTGGAATGCGAAGCT
>CAVEWO010000101.1:0-5956 GCA_963619345.1 Bacteroidaceae bacterium | reverse complement strand
GGCATATATCGTACTGTTCATGTTTGTGACAGATTTTCTGCATATGTGCGGCGGTTTTTCTCTGATAGAAAGCATGCAGATGAGGGTGCTTGCTAAGGGGTTCTTTGAGATGACCGTGGGGTGCGGCGCTGCGGCAGAGTGCGCAGGTGCAGCGGAGTCCGTCAAATGCGTAATGTGTGCGGCAATAATGTCCTGGGGCGGTCTTTCTGTACTTGGCCAGACGATGAGCATGCTGTCCGGAACAGGTATCCCGGCGGGTTATCTGGTCATAAGCAAGATCACGCACAGTCTGTTTGCGGCAGCAGCGGCTTTTCTTATCTGCGGCGCTGTGTTATGATACAGGTATGAAAATATTAGGGATAACAGCAGAATACAATCCGTTTCACAACGGACATAAGTATCATCTCCACAAGTCTATGGAGATGACTGGAGCCGATTATTCGGTGGCAGTGATGAGCGGCAGCTTTACACAGAGAGGTGAGCCGGCAGCTTTGGACAAGTGGACGAGAAGCCGGCTGGCAGTGCAGAACGGCGTGGATCTTGTGCTGGAGCTGCCGTTCCTGTATGCATGCAGCAGAGGTGAGAACTTTGCATCCGGAGCCGTAGACATACTGAGGGGAATAGGAGCCACTCACATCTCGTTCGGCAGCGAGAGCGGCGACCTGGATGCACTGCAGAGTCTGGTCGCGGGCATGCGTATACGCAGCGGAGAAATAGACGAAATCAGGCTGCAGGAGATGCAGAAGGGCGATTCATTTGTCAGATCTCTGCAGCATGCGGTGGAAAAGGTGCTGGGAGCGCCAGCCGCGCAGCTGATGTCGGAGCCGAACAATATACTCGCGATAGAGTACCTGAAGAGGATCGACTACTGGAATGGTATGGAACTGGATCCGGACGGCCGCAGAAAGCGCATAGAACCATGCACGGTGAAGCGTTTCGCTTCGGGATATGGCTCTCTTAATGAGGAAGCAGGGTTTGCAGGAGCGACCGTGCTGAGAAAAATGGCAGCAGATGGAGTGCCCTGCGGTGACGGAAAAAGTGAAGATTGCGGTACGGCAGCCGGTGACAGGCCGGCGGCGGTTGGCAGTGCAGCAGGCTGTTCTGAAGTAAAGGCGCAGCTCACGGACATGCTTTCGCGGTACATGCCGTCTGACTCGGCTGAAGCCCTCGCGGGCGCAGGAAGCCGCAAAGCGGCGGAGCACAACGAATTCGTGATGCTTCAGGGAGAACTGATGAAAACCGGCAGCAGCGAGCTTTCCACGATATACTGCATGGGTGAAGGGCTCGAGAACAAATTCAAAAAAGAGATAGTGAGGGCCTCGTCGATGGAAGGATTCATTTCCGCGATGGTATCGAAGCGATATACGGAAGCTGCTGTCAGGAGGCTGACGACATATGTTCTGATGGGGATAAGATCGTATCATCCCGAAATGAAGCCGTACGCGAGGGTGCTGGCGGCAGGCAGGAAGGGGAGAGAACTGCTGAAGCTCATAAAAAAAGAAGAAATTGCGGCGATACCGGTGATAACGAATGTAAACAAGCAGGAAAATGCACGCTCGGAAGTCCATGAGACTCTCAGGTATGATATACTGGCCGCAGATCTTTACAATATAATCATGCAGAGGAGCCTGTATGACTTCTCGGACAGAGTAATGATGCCATATATAGAGCAGTGACGGGCAGATATAAAATAGCAAGAAAATTCTGAAAAAAATTAAAAGTATTGAACCTGCCAGGCTTAAAATGTATAATAAAATAGTTATTTTATTAATAATTCAAAGATGGAGGAATTTAAATGAAAGTTTTAGTAATCAACTGCGGTAGTTCTTCACTGAAATATCAGGTTCTTGATATGACAAACGAAGTTCTTTTATGCAAGGGACTTGTAGAAAGAATCGGAATGGACGGATCGGTGATCACACATACGAAGATCGGAATGGATGAGAAGTTCCAGCTGATCGTTCCTATGGAAGACCACAAAGACGCTATATCACATGTACTGATGGCTATACAGGATGAAGATCACGGTGTAGTTAAAGATATGAGTGAGATCGGTGCAGTAGGTCACAGAGTAGTACATGCCGGCGAAAAGTTCGCACACTCGGTACTTATCGATGATATCGTGATCGAAGCTCTGGAAGACTGTATAGACCTGGCTCCGCTCCACAACCCACCTAACCTTCTCGGTATTGCAGCATGCAAGGAACTTATGCCTGACACACCTATGGTAGGAGTATTTGATACAGCTTTCCACCAGACAATGCCTCCTGAATCATATATTTACGCTATTCCTTATGAATACTATGAAAAGTATGGAATCAGAAGATACGGATTCCACGGAACGAGCCATAAGTATGTTGCAGAGAGAGCTTCAGACATCCTCAATGTAAATCTTGACGACCTGAAGATCATCACATGTCACCTCGGAAACGGAGCATCAGTATCAGCTATCAAGAGAGGCAGATGTATCGATACATCGATGGGATTCACTCCGCTCGAGGGACTCGTAATGGGTACAAGAAGCGGTGATATCGACCCTGCTATCGTTACTTATATCAGAGAAAAGGAAAATCTCGATCAGGGTGTTGCAAATGAGATCCTGAACAAGAAGTCAGGTGTACTGGGAATCTCAGGCGTTTCAAGTGACTTCCGAGACCTCGAGGCAGCTGCAGAGGATGGGAACGAAAGAGCTCTGCTGGCACTCAAGGTATTCGCTCACAAGGTAAGATTCTATATCGGAGCTTACATTGCAGAGATGAACGGCGTAGACGCTATCGTCTTTACTGCAGGAGTCGGCGAAAACGACATCGCTATGAGAGACATCATCTGCAACGACCTCGGAAACCTCGGAATCAAGCTGGATCTTGTTAAGAACAAGGTAAGAGGCAAGGAGATGATCATCTCAAGAGATGACTCAAGAGTAAAGATCCTCCTGATCCCTACAAACGAAGAGCTGATGATCGCAAGAGATACATACAAGATCGTAACTGAATCAAAAGCATAATCGGTAATATCGCGAGATATTTTTACTAACAGTAAAAATAGTAGTTGACAACTGATACCAATGGAATGTATACTTTAGAAGTTGCAAATTATTAGAACGATATTTGATTCAACGAATATGTTATACACATCATGGCACAGAAGGAGGTGTAAAAAATGGCAGTACCTAAGAGGAAAACTTCAAAGGCAAAGAGAGATCAGAGAAGATCACCTAACATGAAGATGAAAGCACCTGGACTTTCAATTTGTCCACAGTGCCACGAGCCAAAGCTTCCGCACAGAGTTTGCCCTAACTGCAACTATTACAATGGTAAGGATGTAGTGGGATCGGCAGAAGCGTAAGCATCGGCAGGTTTGCTCTGCGAGGCAGAGCGGCATTATAATGGAAAACAAAACGGTATCGGGTCTCGGTACCGTTTTTTCATGGAAGCGGCGGAACGCCGCTGGAGTGCGGTGCGGATGGATCGGGATCAGGTATGCGGGCAGCACCGGGATCCCGGATCGCGAATGACCTGCGAGGCAGAGAGACGGTGGT
Source organism: Bacteroidaceae bacterium (assembly GCA_963619345.1). Classification (GTDB taxonomy): domain Bacteria; phylum Bacillota; class Clostridia; order Peptostreptococcales; family Anaerovoracaceae; genus Lentihominibacter. The sequence goes on along the minus strand of CAVEWO010000101.1, from coordinate 2,418 downwards.
ATGATGCTGTGCGAGCAGATATCCGATTTCTGAAAAAATGATATTGACCAAAGGGGGAATTTTGAATGCTGTTTATAGAATATCCGAAGTGTTCGACATGCAAGAAGGCTAAGAAGCATCTTGAGGAGCTGGGCGTCAGCTTCGAGGACAGGCATATAGTGGAGGAGAATCCTACTAAAGAGGAACTCACGGAATGGATCGCTGCGAGCGGATATCCGGTTAAGAAGTTTTTCAATACGAGCGGTATGAAGTACCGTGAGCTCGGTCTGAAAGACAGGCTGCCGCAGATGACGGACGAAGAGAAGATCGAGCTGCTGGCAACGGACGGGATGCTTGTGAAGAGACCGCTGCTGATAGATAGAGAGAGGATCCTGGTAGGCTTCAAAGAGGCCGAATGGACGTTCTAATCGTTTTACAGCTGGTTTTGCCGCGGCGTACAGCAAACGAAAATGTTACGGTGCAGCGAACAAAAAACTATTGACATCGGAGCGTAATAAAGATATTATACTGATAAATGAAAGGGAGTAGCAGGCACATGATGTGTTTACGCTATCGTCAGCGCGGTGATAACACACCCGGTACGTAATGAAACTGCGAGACTTTTATTGCATGAGCATCATGCAGTAGAAGTCTCTTTTTTTGTTGTGATATATGTAAATGTGCAGCATTTGCATATCACGGCATGGATACGAAAGCTTAAGGAACAGGTACGGTGTGACGCCGATACGCGGCAAAAACGGCACCAGGGAGGTAAATATGAAAGAATTTTACAAGATGACAGACCGGGAGGCGATGATCGCTGTCAACGGCAGTACAGAGCCGATCACGGAAGAAGCGGCGGCAGCGAATCGTGAAAAGTACGGACCTAATGAACTCGCAGAAGGCAAAAAAAAATCTGTAGTGCGCATTTTCCTGGAGCAGTTCAGGGATTTCCTGGTCATAATACTCATACTGGCGGCTGTGGTGTCCGGGATACTTGGAGACATGGAAAGTGCGGCAGTAATACTGATCGTCATAACGATAAATGCCATACTCGGTACAGTCCAGACGGTGAAAGCCGAGCAGTCGCTCGACAGCCTGAAGAAAATGTCGGCACCTGAAGCCAAGGTATTCAGGAACGGGCAGTTCATCAAGATGCCTGCTGCGGAGATAACAGTCGGAGACCTGGTAAGTCTGGAAGCGGGAGATTTCGTTCCTGCAGACGGCAGGATCATCACTAATGCCGGCATGAGAGTAGATGAAAGCGCACTTACAGGTGAAAGCCTGGGAGTTGATAAGGACGCAGCGATGATAAAGGACACTGTGCCTCTCGGTGACAGGCTGAACATGGTGTATTCGGGAAGCTTTGTTACTTACGGAAGAGGAGAATTCCTCGTCACGGCCATAGGTATGGAAACAGAGGTGGGAAAGATCGCGACGCTCCTGAAGACGACGTCCGAGAAGAAAACTCCGCTCCAGAACAACCTCGACAACTTCGGGAAGAAGCTTTCGATACTGATACTCGTATTCTGCGGCATACTGTTCGGTATAAGTGTGATCAGAGGGCAGGCAATAGGAGACGCATTCCTGTTCGCGGTAGCGCTGGCCGTAGCTGCGATACCGGAGGCGCTCAGTTCGATCGTGACGATCGTGCTGTCGTTTGGTACACAGAAGATGGCCAGGGAACACGCTATCATCAGGAAGCTGCAGGCCGTCGAAGGTCTGGGCAGCGTTTCTGTGATATGCTCGGACAAGACGGGAACACTCACGCAGAACAAGATGACTGTAGAGGATTACTACGTCTGTGGAAAAAAGATAGCTGCGTCTGACTTTGACATGGAAGACCCGGAAGAAAGACAGCTGCTGCTTTGCAGTGTGCTCTGCAATGACTCTGCGATAGCGGAAGGCAGGGAGATCGGCGATCCTACGGAGACAGCGCTGATAAACAGCGGCACCAGACTCGGGATGAGCTATGAAGCTGAACGAAAACTCAACGAGAGGCATGGCGAGATACCGTTTGACAGTGACCGTAAGCTCATGTCCACATGTCATGTGCTGAAGAAAGAAAATGCGGTACTTTTTGAAGGCTCGACAGAGATCATGATCACCAAAGGCGCAGTCGATGTGCTGCTGGGCAGGATCTCGTATATAAAGGCGCGCGACGGCGCGAGAAAGATCACGCAGAGTGACAGAGAAGCTATAGAAGCGTGCAACAGCGAGTTTTCCAGAAACGGGCTCAGAGTCCTGGCTTTTGCATATAAAGCTGCGGAAAACGGCACGGCGCCGGGAGTGGACGATGAAAACGATCTTGTGTTCCTGGGGCTGATATCGATGATGGATCCGCCTAGAGAGGAATCGAAGGCGGCCGTAGCCGAGTGTATCGAAGCCGGAATAAAGCCGGTAATGATAACGGGAGTCACACGGTGATCTCCCGTTATC
>CAVEWO010000100.1:0-5979 GCA_963619345.1 Bacteroidaceae bacterium | reverse complement strand
GCTGAGCAAGTCAGCTGTTTTTGATGCGGCAGCTCCTTGAAGCGTGTATGCGGCGCCGCCGGAAACAGCCGCCGAGTCCGCCGGCTGTGTGTTATCAACGCAGCTGTCATTTTCGGATGACGGTGTATATGAAACGATCTCAGGCGGCAGACTGTCTGCGTCTATGATATCGTCTTCAGTTATCACCACACAGCGCTCTACGATGTTCTCTAGCTCTCTTATGTTGCCCGGCCAGTTGTAGTTTTTCAGGCAGATCATGGCTTCGGGGCTCATGCTTTTGACTGCGCATCCGGAGATACCGGCAGAGGATCTGAGGAACACGTTTACGAGATCTTCGATATCTTCCTTTCTCTCGCGCAGAGGCGGCAGCTGGATAGGAACGACGTTCAGTCTGTAGTAAAGGTCTTCACGGAATTCCCCGGCCTTTACAGCTGCCTTGAGATCCTTGTTTGTAGCTGCGATGATGCGCACGTTTACAGATACAGGTTTTACTCCTCCGAGGCGTTCAAATGTGCGCTCCTGCAGCACACGAAGGAGTTTCACCTGGAGCTGGGGTGATATATCGCCTATCTCATCGAGGAAGATGGTTCCGCCGTCTGCGATCTCAAAGCGCCCCGGTTTGGATGAAGATGCTCCTGTAAAGGCTCCTTTTTCATAGCCGAACAGCTCGCTTTCGAGGAGGTTGTCGGGGATGGCGCCGCAGTTGACTTTTATCATAGGCTTGTCACAGCGTCTGCTCCACTGATGTATGGCTGTAGATATGACTTCTTTCCCTGTGCCGGTCTCTCCGAGTATCAGGATGGTAGAGTCGGATACAGCGACCTTTTTTGCCAGCCTGTATACCTGCTGCATCACAGGGCTGCTGCTTGTCGTTTTACTTTCGTCGGAGTCATTGAGTCCGTAGTTCAGATCGTCGCCGCTGTCTGCTGTCAGCAGGATCTTTCGTACCGTGGTGACGATCTCTTTGAGGTCAAACGGTTTAGTGATATAATCCTGGGCGCCGCTTCGTATCGCGTCTATCGCGGTTTCTGTAGTTGCGAACGCGGTGATCAGGATAAAACCGATACCGGGTTCTTCCGCTTTTACTTTGTGCAGGAATTCTATGCCGGACATTTCGGGCATTTTGATATCGCTTATTATAAGATCGATGCTGTTTTTATGGAAAAGCTCCAGCCCTTCCCTGCCGCTGCATGCAGTGAGGACTGCAAAACCTTCTTTTTCAAGGACTTTGCATATAAGCTGGCGTACATTCTGTTCGTCATCAACGACCAGTATCATTTTGTTGTTCATTGTTAGTCATCCTCCTCTTCGATTACGGCCGGGAGCATTATCGTGAATTTTGTCATTTCGCCTTCTATGCTTTCCGCTTCTATGATGCCGTGGTGAGCTTTGATCGTGCGAAGTGCGATAGGAAGACCGAGTCCTGTGCCGGTGTCCTTTGTCGTGAAGAACGGGTCGAATATCTTTTCGGATATTTCCGGCGGTATCCCTTTCCCTGTATCGCTGACTGATGCGCAGACCATGTTTCTGTTTTTATCAAAGCTGGTCTTAAGGTGTATGCTGCCTCCGTCGGGCATCGCCTGTGAAGCGTTCAGCATCAGGTTGATGAATACGGATTCCAGCATTTCTCTGTCGATCATCACGCAAGGTGTCCTGCTGAATTCGCACTTGACGTAAACGCTGTCGCTCCTGTCTTTGCTCGTAAGGTCAACGACATACTGCATGATTTCCTCGATGTGCAGCTTTTCAGTTTCAGGCAGCCGCGGGCGGGCGTAATTGAGCAGCAGATTGAGCATGTTGGTGAGTCTGTCAGTCTCATGCATGATTATGTCGAGTTCATCGAATTCCATACCCTTTTCATTTAACATCATTTCGAGATACTGCGTATTGCCTCGTATACTTGTAAGCGGATTTTTGATCTCGTGAGCCATGCTCGCCGCGATCTCTCCAAGAGTCTCCATGGTCTTAACCCTGTTGGCACTTTCCTCGAAGCTGTGAATGTCTTCTATCTTGCGGAACACGCATATGGCACCGATCACTTCTCCCTTGAGACCAAACTGGATGTTGATACTGTATTCGACAGGTATCGTTTCGCCGGAGATGCTGTTTATATCGGTTATCGTCTTTATCTGCAGCGAGCCGCGGCTCAGACACCTCTTGAGCTCAGATATGAGTTTCTTGATCTGCGGCGGCGTAGGATTGCTGATGCTTATCCCGATGATATCGTCGGGCTGGATGCCTGTGATCTCTTTGGCCGTACTGTTGAATGCCGTGATCTCGCCTATATTGTTGATGCTTATTATCCCTGTCGGCAGGTTGTTGTATGTTTCGTCTACATATGCCATGATATCCTGCATATATACTGCCTCCGCGGATTTGTCGAGGACCTGCTGCATAGTGTCTTTCAGCTTGTTGAGCATCAGATTGAAGGATTCCGCTATGTCCGCGAGTTCGGTGCCGTCAGATACCTGTATGCCGCGGCTGATGTCGCCGCCGGCAATGCGTGCGGCATCCTCTGCCAGTTTTTTGATCGGGGCCTGTATTTCGTAAGACATCTTTTTGCCTACAGGCCAGAGTATGAATATGATGATTATTATGGCGATGATGATGGTCGTCTTGATATTAGTCACCGTCTGCAGGTAGTCGGACTTTGCCTCTTCGGCACAGAGAAACCAGCCGGATTCAGCGGTCTGCACGGGAGCCAGTGCGGATATATAGTATTTTCCGTTTTTGTAGATTTTCTGTACGCTTGACTTTCCCGAAAAATCAAAGTCATATGGTATCTCCTCGTCACTGCATCCCTTCATCGTTCCGTCGCTCCTGATAAAAAAGTAGCGGCATGAGAGATCTCCGCGGTCGATGATGTCGAGCACCGACATGTCCGGAGAGGCTTTGCTTTCGAGCTCCTGTGAAACGGCTCGTGATGCAGTCAGGACTTTGTCACGCATATCATCATGTTTCAGTTCATCGACAGCGTAGTCCATTGCAAACACAGTCATATAGCCTATTATCACAGTAAGGCATACGGCAAGCGTAACGAGAAAAAACATTGTCTTTGTCTGTATGGATCTGAACATGATGACCTCCTGATGCAGTTATTTGCTGCTATGATTTTAACACCATTTCATAAACAATGGTACAAAATTTATTTATAATAACTGCCGCAGAAGATTATCTTTAACAGAAACTTGCCGCCGTCATGATCAAATCAATATTTCATATATCAGCGGTCTGCCGTGTCCGTACAAAAAATGGCGGGCTGGCGCATTAACAGTTCAAATCGCTGATGCGCCAGCCCTCTTATGCTGCCAGAGTTTCGCACTCTGCTTCTATGTCTGGATTTATTTTTCGCTCATCGCTCTGTCGAACATTTCAGTGATCTCTTTTTCAGGCTCCTTATCGATCAGCGTTGCAGCGACTGTACAGATCAGTCCTGCGATAAAGCCCGGAACCAGCTCGTAAACGCCTGTCGGGCCCGACAGGAAGTTGAGCCACAGCAGGTCTGCTATAACGCCGCCTACTACGCCTGCAACAGCACCTTTGTATGTCATCCTTCTCCAGAACAGAGACAGCAGGATCACTGGTCCGAATGACGATCCGAATCCCGCCCAGGCATTTTCCACGAGATTCATGATAGCCTGCGCTCCGGAGCCTTTGCTTGATGCTATAAAGTATGCGACTACTGCCACGACTACCACTACGATCCTTCCGACCCACAGAAGTTCATTCTCGCTGGCTTCCTTGCGGAAGATCGGCTTGTAGATATCCGAAGTGAACGAACTGGAAGCAACCAGCAGCTGTGAATCTGCCGTGGACATGGATGCTGCGATAATGGCCGCCATGAGTATCCCTGCCAGGAAGCTCGGGAAAAGCTGTCTCGCGAATCTGATGAATACCATTTTCTGTTCACCCGCCGTCAGCAGTTCTTCTGACAGGAACATTCTGCCGAAATATGCGATCAGGCATGCGCAGCCCAGTGCACATATCACCCAGATGATAGCTACAGTCGCGCTTTTCTTTACCATTGACGGCTTTTCTATGGACATAAATCTTACGAGGATATGCGGCATGCCGAAGTACCCCAGTCCCCATGCGAGACCTGAAACGATCTCCTGCCATGCCGCATCAAATACACCTGTTCCGAAGCTGCATTCCACCAGCTCTCCGCTGGCTGCGTCCTGATATGTATAGATCGCGGAAAGCGCCGACGTGTCCATATCCTTTACGATCACTATCATGATCGGTACCGCCATCAGTGCCGCAAACATCAGCAGTCCCTGGAAAAAGTCTGTCCAGCAGACAGCCTTGAACCCGCCGAAGAAAGTGATGAGCAGCATCGCCAGTGCAAAGATGATCATCGCCGCCTGTGAGCTGAGTGACGGGAATATAGTGGTGAACACCGATGCACCCGCCACGTATGCCGATGCTACATAGATCGTGAAACATACAAAGAAAATAACGGCACAGATCACCTGCAGCGTATTGCTCTTTGCCAGAAATCTGTTGCCCAGATACTGCGGCACCGTGATAGCGTCTCCAGCTGCAGCCGAAAACACCCTGAGCCTCCTGGCTACAAATATCCAGTTGGCTGCCGTACCGAGAGCCAGCCCGATACCGATCCACATCTGACCGAACCCGAATGCCATAATGCTGCCGGGAAGTCCCATCAGAAGCCAGGCTGACATATCAGACGCCTGCGCCGACATGGCCGCTACCCATGGACCCATTGCTCTTCCGCCGAGAAAATAATTCGCCTCCGTCGCATCATTCTTTTCCTTGAAGAAAAAATAGATACCTACGCCGACTATCCCGACAAAATATACTATAAATGCTAGTATTTCTCCATTCATCTTATAAATTCTCCTTCATTGTTTGTCGTATTTTTGTCTTTATATCCTGAAATCGCCAAAACAGTATATCACAATTAAAACCAGAACGAAATACAGAATACACTCCGGAGTATTTTACAGACAACTACAGTATATTACCATCATAAATATTGAAATTTACGCATTTTTATAGTAGAATATATTCTGGTCATTTATACATATCAAAAATGAATCAAAAAAAGTGCGCAAAATCTTAAATTTTTTTGCGCACACGCTGCTGTGCAGCAGCACGTTTAATATGCTTTCCTGCGTTATGAAAAAAAACAGGAGGATTCCGGATAAAATGAAGAAAAACTCAAGAAACACAAAGGGAAAAATAGTTTCTGCCGCCTGGAAGCTGTTTTATCAGCAGGGCTACGACAGCACCACCGTAGAGGAGATCGTGGAGACCTCCGGTACATCCCGCGGTTCGTTCTATCACTATTTCGAAGGCAAGGACGCGCTTCTTTCATCGCTTTCCTATCTTTTTGACGACAAGTATGCGAAGCTGGAGAAAACTATGGATCCTGCGCTTTCCCCGATCGAAAAGCTGAAATACATCAATCAGGAGCTTTTTCTCATGATCGAGAACACGGTTTCTGTCGAGCTGCTCAGCCGCCTGTTCGCCTCCCAGCTGACAACCAGCGGTGAACGCCATCTGCTCGACTCCAACCGTACATATTACAAGCTGCTGCGTCAGATCACCATCGAAGGCAAGGAGCAAGGTCTTTTCAGGGAAAATCTCTCCATAAACGATATCACACGAGCATATGCCATGTTCGAACGCGGTCTGATGTATGAATGGTGCATCACCGGCGGCAGCTACTCTCTGTGTCAGAACGCACAGATGATCATGCCGCTGTTCCTGGACGGGCTGTGCCGGCGGAACGCAGCCGGCTGAGTCTGCTCCGTTCTGCCAGGTCTACCGGTCGACTGTGACGTCCGCAAGCTGTGCGCCGGTGATCTCCTGCAGCGCCTTTACACCAAGCTCCATCTGAAGACCTACCTTTCCGCCGCTGACTATGATATCGCCTATATTCTCCGCTGAAATATCGATGACCGTCGGGAACGGCTTCTTCATGCCGACCGGCGAACAGCCTCCCTTGATATA
>CAVEWO010000099.1:0-5981 GCA_963619345.1 Bacteroidaceae bacterium | reverse complement strand
CTGGAGCTGAGCAGCTTCGTCAGTAATGATGTCACCATAGAGGTTAGGCAGGATCACGACGTTGAAATTGCTGTTGATCTGATCGTTCACGAGGTTCGCAGCCATGATGTCCACGTACCAGTCGTCAGTCTTGATCTCAGGATATTCCTTCGCTACATCGTAGCAGAGGCTGAGGAATTTGCCGTCAGTTTTTTTCATGATGTTGGCTTTCGTAACGATGGAAACGTTCTTGTTGCCGTTGTTCTTCGCATATTCGAAAGCGGCTCTGGCGAGTCTCGTGGTCCCCATTGTCGTAGTGACCTTGAAGTCTATCGAAATGTCGTCATTTATATCTATGCCCCGGCTGCCGAGTGCGTATTCGCCTTCTGTGTTTTCTCTGTAAAAGATCCAGTCGATGTTTTTCTCAGGGATCACTACAGGTCTTACGTTTGCAAAGAGGTCGAGCTCTCTTCTGAGGGTTACGTTTGCGCTTTCGATGTTAGGAAGGTTGTCTCCCTTGCCAGGTGTCGTCGTCGGTCCCTTGAGGAGCAGGTCGCATTCCTTGATGGCAGCCAGCACGTCTGCAGGCACTGTCTCCATCTTGGCGATCCTGTTTTCCAGTGTGAGCCCGTCGATCTTTCTGAGCTCGATCTTTCCTGACGCGATGTCGTCAGCGAGCAGTTTTTCAAGGATCTTGCGGCATGAATCCATGATGATAGGGCCGATGCCGTCTCCGTCGATCGTGCCGATGACTATCTTGTCCATAGCCGCGAAATCAGGTACAGGAGGGGAGTTCTTGAGTTTCTCCACTCTTGCCAGCTGATCTTCTACTATTTTCTTGAAGTGTTCTGTATATGTCATGTCTGTCTCCATTCCGCCGCCCGGGGTACGGGCGGCATTAACTGATTCTCTCTGGTTTGTAAAGGTGCCGCCGGCTTATTTTCTGTTGTAGTTGATCAGGCAGCCCTTGAGGATGATCTCTCTCTCATCGTCTGTCAGTTCTCCCAGTGTCAGAGCTATAGGCTTCAGACCTTCAGCGGAAGCGACATATGCTTCGATGTCGGTCGCCTTGTATTCAACGGCTTTCCTGATGTCAGGGATGAAGAGGTAGTCGCCGTTTGAGAACGGCAGGTCGCCTTCTTCGATGATGAACGGCAGCATTCCCCAGTTGATGAGGTTCGATCTGTATCTCTTAGTAGCGTATTCGTTGGCGATGTTTGCCCAGCCTCCGAGCACCTTCTGACATGATGCAGCCTGTTCTCTTGCGGAGCCATCGCCGGGTTTTACAGCAAAGATCGTGCTTCCTACGCCGATGTTGCCGCTGTTGATGCCGCTGAATTTCTCTGCTGCAGCCTTGTATACGGCTTCGAATTCAGGAAGCGCTGCTACAGGGTCTGCGTTTTCCTCGATTGCCTTCTGTGCCTTCTGTACTTCCTTGGCACGTCCAACGTATGCAGGATCTTTTCTTGACAGTGTAAATTCTGCAAGTCCCAGCGGGTTGGATCTGTAGGACGATGTCTCGCCTGAAGGGATAAGCTCGTCTGTAGTAGTTACAGGGTCGTGGATCTCCGATACGACTTTGAGGAAGAGGTTTTCAGGCAGCGGGCTCATCTTCGGCCAGTCCTTGATGTTCGGTCCGAATTTGATCTCTGCATCAGGGTCTGCCTTGCCGTGGCTGTCGAATACTCTGTTTTCATATATATCCTTGTCGAAGAAGTACTTCGGTGTCTTGATCTCCATGTCGAGATCCGTAGCTGCTGTCAGATAGCCCTTGTTTGCAGCTGTCGCAGCGATGGAGCGTGCGTCCATGAGCGCTACTGAAGCGATCTGGCCGTTCTGCAGCTTCGAGCCTTCTCTGTTCGGGAAGTTTCTTGTGGAGTGTCTGATGGAAAGCGCATTGTTTCCAGGTGTGTCGCCTGCGCCGAAGCAAGGTCCGCAGAATGCTGTTTTCATGATCGCGCCGGACTGCAGGATCTTTGCAGCTGAGCCGTTCTTGAGCAGTTCCATGTAGATCGGAGTACTTGCAGGGTATACGCTGAGTGTAAACTCGTCGGCTCCGATGTATTTTCCGTCCAGGATCTCAGCTGCAGCGCAGATGTTTTCAAAGCCGCCGCCTGCACAGCCTGCGATTATTCCCTGTTCAACATAGAGCCTGCCGTTTCTCACCTTGTCTTTGAGTGTGTACTCTACCTGGCCGTCCAGGCTTACGAGTGCTTTTTTCTCGCAGTCATCGAGGATGTCCATCAGGTTTGCGTTGAGCTCATCGATAGTGTATGTATTGCTCGGGTGGAAAGGCATAGCGATCATCGGTCTGATCTTGCTCAGGTCGATCTCTACGCATCCGTCGTAGTATGCGACGTCAGCAGGGTTCAGCTCCTTGTAGTCGCCGCTTCTGCCGTGGATGTCGTACCATTCCTGTATCTTTTCGTCTGTCACCCATATAGATGAAAGACATGTGGTTTCGGTAGTCATTACGTCTACGCCGATCCTGAAATCAGCACTCATCGAGGCGATCCCGGGGCCTACGAATTCCATGACCTTGTTGTTTACATATCCGTTCTTGAACACTTCGCCGATGATAGCAAGTGCAACGTCCTGAGGTCCTACTCCCGGTACAGGTGCGCCTGTCATGTGGATCGCGATCACTCCCGGCATGTTGATGTCGTAAGTCTGTTCCAGCAGCTGTTTTACGAGTTCAGGACCGCCTTCGCCCATAGCCATTGTTCCCAGTGCGCCGTAGCGTGTGTGGGAGTCAGATCCGAGGATCATCTGTCCGCCGCATGCCAGCATTTCTCTTGCGTACTGGTGGATGACAGCCTGGTGAGGAGGCACGTATGCGCCGCCGTATTTCTTTGCGCATGTCAGTCCGAACATATGGTCATCTTCGTTGATCGTTCCGCCTACTGCGCAGAGACTGTTGTGGCAGTTTGTGAGGACGTACGGGATCGGGAATTTCTCGAGACCGGACGCTCTCGCTGTCTGTATGATGCCGACAAAAGTGATATCATGTGAAGTCATTTTGTCAAATTTTATTTTCAGCTTGTCCATATTGCCTGAGGTGTTGTGGTCTTTGAGTATGTTGTAGGCCATAGTACCTTCAGCCGCGTCTTTTTTGTCGGCTTTGATCCCTCTCTGCGCCAGTATGGCTGCAGCGTCGGGACCGTCTTCGATTATTTCTCTGCCGTTGAGCAGATAGATTCCTTTGTCATATAGTTTCATGCATCAATTCCCTCCTTGCATTTCTGTATACAATTATACAATTCTGATGTGTGAAGGTCAACCTTGAATCGTGATGATCGCATAATCATTGAATCGCATAATCGTGATGACCTGAACCTGTGCATGATGAAAGCACGGCGGACTTATAATAAAAACCGAGTAAAATAAATGAAGATTTCACTTTAAAATCTCAACAGTTTTGTTATAATGATTCTGCTTGCATCAGGGGGCAGGCGGAGAAAAAACGGATAACAGAAGGAACGGATGGTAAATGGTAAATGTTTTTCAGAAAAAAGTTCTGATGCTGGCGCTGTATGCCGGTGAAATAATGATGAGGAACGGGGCTGAGATATACAGAGTGGAGGACACGATCACTCGTATATGCCATTCCTGCAAGATAGATAATGTGGAGGTCTTTGCCACGCCTACGGGCATCTTCCTGTCTCTGGACAAGGGCGGGGAGAATGACGATACGCAGACATATATCAAGCGTATCAGAGGTGTCAGCACGAATCTTAAAAAGATCTCACTGGTGAACCAGTTCTCCAGGAAGTTCACGGCGAACAGTATTTCCGTGGATTCCGGTATGAACGTGCTCAAAAGGATAGACCGAGGCAGGACATATCCAATGCCGGTAAGGGTGCTGGGTGCTGTGATGGTATCTTCGGCATTCTGCATGATCTTCGGCGGTTCGCCGATAGACTGTCCGCTCTCGGTGACAGCAGGAGCAGTCGCGTATATGTTCTCGGCGATGCTTTCGAAGCTCGACGTGAATTCATTCGTGACGGTATTCTGCAGCTGCGCAGTGGCGACGATCCTGACACTGATCGCATCGGCTGTGATACCTGGGGCGTCGCATGACTCGATAATAGTAGGGTGGGTAATGCTGTTCGTGCCCGGAGTGGCGCTGACGAACTCGATAAGGGATTTCCTGTCAGGTGATATGCTGGCGGGGCTTGCAAGGCTGATGGAAACCGTGCTGACTGCGGTGTCGCTTGCTGCGGGAGTCGGTGTAGTGCTGAAACTCTGGGAAGTGATAGGAGGTATACTGTCATGATAACATTCTGGCTTCAGCTGCCGTATTCGATGATCGCGACATGCGGCTTCAGTATAATGTTCAATGTGCCTCTGAGAAAATTCCCGATGTGTACGATCGTGGGCGCAGCCAGCTGGATGTCGTATCAGGTATGCACGCTTCTGGGAATGACGAATATACTGTCGACATTCATGGGCGCATGCATCGTATGGCTGCTCAGCAACATTTTTTCGCGCGTTTTCAAGGAAGCGTCTACTATATTTATAATACCGGGGATCATATGTCTCGTGCCGGGAGCGGGAACGTACTACACGATGCTTACGATCATCGGTCATACAGACAGGACTTTTGCGGAGACTGCGAAGGAGACTGTGCTGATGGCGGGCGCGATAGCGGCCGGACTGCTGATAATGGGTTCGATCACAGGTGTGATAACGCTGATGGCGAAGAAGCTGAGGAAGGCGTAGAGCCGAGCGCAAGGCGTGGCTGCGTTGTGATGACTCGGCACTGCAGACGAGTACAACTGCGTTATGGTGGTGTGTCCCGGGCTGATTTGTGTAAAATCCCGATCCTGATATGAAAAAATACACAGCTTTCATATCGGAATCGGGATTTTTTGGTATAAATCACACTTCCTCGAGTGTTTTTAACTTTTTATGGAAATTACATGTGTAATGTTTTTTTGGAACTAAGGAAACTGCACAAAATTTTCTTCTTACAGCGTTTCCAGCTTTGCTGCGGCTGCATCGAGCCAGTCGCCTTCGTAGTTTTCTATATCGCCTCTGTCGCATGCTTCTGCGAGCTTAGGATCGATAGGCAGCTTTGCCAGGACTTCGAGACCGTGCTCCTTTGCAACTTCCTCGACCTTGCTCTTGCCGAATACAGGGATCTCTTTGCCGCAGTCCGGACATTTCACGTATGACATGTTTTCAACGAGCCCCAGAACAGGGATGTTCATCATTTCAGCCATCTTTACAGCCTTAACGACGATCATCGAAACGAGCTCCTGCGGTGAAGTCACTACGATGATGCCATCGACCGGCAGCGACTGGAACACTGTGAGCGGAACGTCGCCTGTACCCGGAGGCATGTCGACGAACAGATAGTCTGTGTCTCCCCAGAGAACATCTGTCCAGAACTGCTTTACAGTACCCGCGATGACAGGACCTCTCCAGAGAACCGGTTCAGTGTCGTTTTCGAGCAGGTTGTTCACTGACATCGTTCCGATGCCTGTTTTAGTGCGGACAGGCAGGATACCGAGTTTGTTTCCAAATGCCTTTGCAGTGAGTCCGAATGCCTTAGGTATAGACGGACCGGTGATATCGGCGTCGAGGATCGAAGTCCTGTAACCTTTTCTCTGCATGTTCACAGCCATCAGTGAAGTTACGAGCGATTTGCCGACTCCGCCTTTTCCGCTGACTATAGCGATCACTTTTTTGATATTGTTAAAACTGTTTGTCTCCTCGAGCAGGCTGTGCGGCTGGCTTCCGCAGCTTCCGGCGCTCGCGCAGTGACTGCAGTCCGAAGAACAGCCTTCTGACTGCTGCTGGACTTTTTCCTTTTCATCCATTTCAGTTACCTCTTTTCTGTTTACTGTGAGTGGTTTGATAAATATTTTTAACGTATGTTACTATATTATACTGTTTAAGGCATGTAAAGGCAATACTATGCGCTGGTGCGTTCTGCACTGCCGGACTTCTGATAGTCGCAGTTATTGCCTTGTTGAAAGACAAGCATTAGTTTTTAC
>CAVEWO010000098.1:0-6036 GCA_963619345.1 Bacteroidaceae bacterium | reverse complement strand
GACTACAGCGCTGCCTTGATAGCTTCGAGCAGCTCGTCATATTCGTCGTAAGCAGGAATCTCAGGGTACTCTGCCTTGATAGCATCTGTGCTCTTGAACAGGAAGCCTGCCTTGCTTGCCAGGATCATGCCGATATCATTGTGGCTGTCGCCGCTTGCGATCGTTTCAAAGCCGATCGACTGCAGTGCCTTTACTGTAGTATATTTTGACTTTTCACAGCGCATTTTGTGCTTCAGGATCATGCCGTCCTCTGCGATTTCGAGAGAATTGCAGAACAGCGTAGGCCATCCGAGCTTTTCCATCATAGGCTGAGCAAACTGTTCAAACGTATCGCTGATAATGATAACCTGCGTGATACTTCTCAGTTCATCGAGAAATTCCTTTGCGCCCGGCATCGGATCCATCTTGCCGATAGTTTCCTGTATTTCCTTGATTCCCAGGTTGTGCTTTCTGAGAATGTCGAGTCTGTACTCCATGAGCTTGTCGTAATCCGGCTCGTCACGAGTCGTTCTTTTCAGCTCCTCGATACCCGTTGCTTCTGCGAATGCGATCCAGATCTCAGGGATAAGTACGCCTTCCATGTCTAAACAAACTATATTCATTATGATACCTCCTAGATTGAATAAATGCATTTTAGATCTTCTGTCAGTTATGCAAATCTGCACAGTGCCGGTTTTCCATAACAATTGCAGCCGCCGCACCACTGCATTTTTGCATGAAATAATTCTAACATAAATACTGTGGCTGTGGAATAAATATTTGCGGCTTCGCAGCCTTCACAGAAAATTTACATTCGGGCGGGCCTGAAAATGACGTTCCCCCTTTGTAGAGCTGCATATATATATGATATACTATCTGCAGACCGGAGCTTGCGTAAAGCGCAGACAACGGCACAGTACAGTGATTTTTAAGCGGGAGAAATACGATAACATGAATAACGAAGACACGCATACCAAAGATAAAGTTTTTGTCATAGGGCACAAGAGCCCGGATACCGATTCGATCTGCTCGGCGATAGCATATGCGGAGCTGAGGAACCAGGGCGGCGACGCCGATTACATCGCCTGCAGAGCGGGGATCGTGAATGAGGAGACGAAATTCGTGCTCAAGTATTTTGGAGTGGAGGTGCCTCTTTATTTAGGCACGGTTCAGCCGGATATCAGTGATATAGACCTCAATATGATCGCAGGCATAGAAAACGATGATTCCATAAAGAGAGCATGGGAGCTGATGGCTGAGCAGGACGCGAGATCAGTGCCGGTGCTGTCGGACGGCAGGGTGCAGGGGATCGTTTCGATAACGGATATCGCCAAATCATATATGGACGAAAGCGACAGCCATGTGCTGGCGACAGCCAGAACGAGATTTTCAAGCATTGCGGAGACGCTGAACGGCGAGATAATCTGCGGTGACCACAACGAGGTGTTCGAGAAGGGCAAAGTGACGATCGCGGCTTCCAGCCCGGATATCATGGAAGGCTTCATAGAGGAGAATGACCTCGTAGTGACCGGAAACCGTTTTGAGACACATTTCACAGCGATAGAACTGGGTGCGAAATGTCTGATCATGTGTCAGGGATCGACTCCAACGAAGACGATAAAAAAGCTGGCGGAAGACAGAGGATGTATCATCATAAGCACACCGTATGACACGTTCACAACGGCGAGATTCATCAACCAGAGTATCCCGGTCAGCTTCTGCATGACGCACGAAAACCTGAGAACTTTCCAGCTGACGGACTCGCTCGAAGATGTCGAGGAAATGATGAAGACGAACAGATTCCACAACTTTCCTGTGATCGACAAGAACGGGATGTATCTCGGATTGATTTCGAGAAGACGACTGCTCAATATACACCGCAAAAAGGTGATACTGGTGGATCACAACGAGGTGAGTCAGGCGGTCGACGGCATCGAACGGGCAGAAGTGCTGGGGATCATAGATCATCACAGGCTCGGCGGGTTCGAAACGCTGGGTCCGGTGTTTTTCAGGAATCAGCCGGTGGGATGCACTGCGACGATAATCTATCAGATGTACACTGAACAGGGCATCATGCCGAGTCAGACAACGGCGGGACTGCTCGCATCTGCGATAATTTCCGATACGCTGATGTTCAGATCGCCTACGTGCACGCCTGTCGACAGAAAGACTTGCGAAAAGCTGGCAGAGCTGGCGGGCATAGATATAAAAGACTTCGCGCACAGGATGTTCGAGGCGTCGAGCAGCCTGCAGAGCAAGACGCCTGAGGAAATATGCTATCAGGATTTCAAGATTTTCTCAAATGACGGATATTCATTCGGCGTCAGTCAGGTCACATCGATGGATCAGGAAGAACTCGACAATATCAGAGCAAAGGTGGAGCCGAGTCTTGAAACTGTGATGAGAAGCCAGGGGCTGGATATGATGTTCCTGATGATGACGAACATCGTCGAGGCGGGCACCGAGCTGCTATGCCATGGAGAAATGGCGGAAGAGACTGCAAGAGATGCTTTCAATGTGCCGGAAGACCATGAGAAGATCGTGCTCAAAGGCATCGTGTCGAGGAAAAAACAGTTCCTGCCTACTTTCGTTGAGGCGCTTCAGGAGCTGGAGCAGTAGTATTGTATTATAAAGATCGCACCGCACTGACAAGTATGTACAGTGTGGTGCGATTTTTGATTGCCGATTTGCAGATTTGCCGCCTGACTAGCGCTTGTTGCTCTGTCTCCAGATACCCATCTTTTCAGCATCCTTGATAAGATCTTCTCTGAAGTCAGGGTGAGCGATCGAGATGAGGGCCTCAGCTCTTTCCCATGTAGTCAGTCCCTTGAGGATGACTTTGCCGTATTCTGTGACCACGTAGTGTGTGTTAGTTCTGGTGTCCGTAACGATCGAGCCTTCTGTGAGCGTCGGCTTGATCCTTGACTTCACGTTGCCCTGCTTGTCCTTGAAAGTCGACGAGCAGCAGATGAAGCTCTTTCCGCCCTTGGAAAGATATGCGCCGAGCACGAAGTCGAGCTGGCCGCCTGCGCCGCTGATGTGCTTGATGCCTGCGGATTCAGCATTCACCTGACCGAACAGGTCGATATCTACAGCATTGTTTATGGACATGAAGTTGTCGATAGCGCCGACTACTCTGATATCGTTCGTGTAGTCTACAGGAGCACTCAGGCACTCAGGGTTGTTGTTGATGTAATCGTAAAGCTTCTGGGTTCCTGCTCCGAAAGCGTATGCCTGTCTGCCTTTGTCGATAGTCTTGCATGAACCGTTGATCTTTCCTGCCATGGCGATGTCGACGAAAGCGTCAACATACATTTCAGTGTGTACTCCCAGGTCCTTGAGATCTGACTTGGCGATCAGTGAACCTACTGCGTTAGGCATGCCGCCGATACCCAGCTGCAGGCATGCGCCGTTAGGGATCTCTTCAACGATGAACTGTGCGACCTTTTCATCGATCTCGTTCGTAGGGCCTGCACCGAGCTCCTCCATAGGAGTGTTCGTGCTTTCTACGATGTGGTCGATCTCTGAGATGTGGATCTTTTCACCGCCGACTTTGCTGCTTCCGAGTGCGACCGGTATATTTTCGTTCACTTCCACGACAATGCACTTCGCTCTGCTGCACATGTCAGCCATGTGTGAAGCGCTTGGTCCGAAATTGAAGTATCCTTCGGAGTCCATAGGTGCGACTCTGATCATTGCGATGTCGACAGGATCTGGAAGATCTCTGTAGTATCTTGGCAGTTCGGAATATCTGATCGGTGCATAGTACGCGATGCCCTGACCGACAGCTTTTCTCTCGATGCCGGTCATGTGCCAGCTGTTCCAGCAGAGGTGCTTCGGAGCATCCTCGATCTTGAAGATCTCAGGGACTCTCAGCGCGATACCGCCTCTGAATTTCAGGTCGTAAAGATCCTCAGCTGTTATCCTTGCAGCCAGTGCTGCGTCGAGGTCGTAAGGGATGCCGACGCCCCATCCGAAGTCCACCCAGTCGCCTGATTTGACGAGTTTCACTGCGTTTTCAGCAGTTATGAGCTTGCTCTCATATTCTTTTCTTAAATTTTCCATGTTAAAATTTCCCCATTTCTACTAAAATGTTTTAGTACTGATTCTCGAATTCAGATCAATTCTTTTAATTGATACTTTATTCACAAGTATATCATATCATGGAAGCGTGATAAAGCATTTAAACAACAAAATCGGTGACCATGTACCGGCTCTGAGACGATAAACTTTATACTGACGACTGATGCTGACTGATGTTTAAGGATGACAGCAGTCAGGAGAGTGAGCTGACGCCGGGAGGCATCAGACCAGTATACGCACAGCCGGAGCAGCACGGAGACTGCCCATGAGAGTACAGCATACCCGCAGCTGCAGCTTTTACAAAATGATCCATCTTGACGGCTTGCCATCGCCGCGGCTGCCGGCTCGCGGCATCCCTCCGAAAACATGCCCGGTTTTCTCAAAATTTTCTTTTCATCGATCGGGCATTATGGTATCCTATGTGAGGATGGGTGGTATTCGTTTATGAAACTATACCAGAGTAAAATAAAAAACTGACATATTCATTTTCCGTGGACGGCAGCAGGCCGGACGCTTTTATCCGAGAGGAACGAGACGGGGAGTCGGCGCTCTTAAAAGGTTTAACAGGATTTTAGGGAGGTCGATATATTGAATATAGGGTTTATTGGAGCAGGAAAAGTAGGCTGCAGCCTCGGCAGGTATTTTGTGGAACACGCGCAGGATATCAGCGGCGTCAGCAGTGCGGAGAACCCGCATAAGGGGCAGGAGAGCAGTCTGAATGTAAAAGGCTATTACAGCCGGAGCAGTTCGTCAGCAAAAGATGCGGCACGTTTTACACATTCGAAAGAATACGAGACTATCAGAGATCTGACAGATGAGTGCGACGTTATCTTCCTGACAGTTCCTGACGGCAGTATTCAGGAGACCTGGCAGCAGGTCAGTGAATACGATATCAATGGAAAAACGATATGTCACTGCAGTGGCGCGATGTCTTCCGCAGATGCATTCCACGGCATCGAGGAGACGGGCGCATTCGGGTATTCTATCCATCCGCTGTTCGCAGTAAGCGATAAGTACAACGCTTACCGAGAACTGACGGGTGTTTTTTTTACTCTGGAAGGCGGCAGAAACGGTGAGCACAGCAGGCATTTTCTGGATCTGAGAGAGGATCTCGAATTGATGGGCAATCCGACGAGAATCATAAACGGAGACGATAAAACGACTTATCACTGTGCGGCGGCGATCGCGAGCAATCTCGTCTGCGGACTCATCGATCAGAGCATCGAGCTGATGACGCGGTGCGGATTCACCGAGGAGTCAGCTGTGAAAGCACTTGCGCCGATACTGACAGGAAATATGGCGCATATCGCACAGGCAGGACCTGCCGCAAGTCTGACCGGACCTATCGAGAGAAACGATACGGGTACAGTCAGGAAGCATATCGAATGTTTAAAGGATGAAAACGAAAAGGATCTTTACAGGCTGCTCAGCGGCAGACTCGTGAAGATGGCGCAGCAGAGGCACCCGGACAGAGACTATGCCGAGATGTCACAGCTGTTAGGAAAAGGAGAGGAACAATGAAGAACACTGTTGCAAGCTTATTGAAAATGAAGCAGAATGGCGAGAAAATATCGATGCTCACATGCTATGATTACTCTACGGCAAAGCTCATGGAAGCTTCCGGGATCAACATGATCCTGGTAGGGGATTCCCTGGGGAATACCATGCTGGGATACAAGGACACGTTGTCGGTGACGATGGAGGATATGATCCACCATGGTGCAGCAGTAGTCAGAGGCGTTGAAAATACATTTGTCGTTATGGACATGCCATTCATGTCATACCAGCCGTCAGTATATGACGCTGTCGTGAATGCAGGCCGGCTTATCAAGGAAACAGGTGCAAATGCTGTCAAGCTTGAGGGCGGGGCAGCTGTTACTGAGCATATCAGGGCAATCACGGATGCGGGCATCCCGGTAGTTGCACACATCGGAATGACTCCGCAGTCGGTGAATGCGTTCGGTGGATTCAAAG
>CAVEWO010000097.1:0-6046 GCA_963619345.1 Bacteroidaceae bacterium | reverse complement strand
GCTTTACGCTGTCGAGAGAAATGCTCCGCAGCATCAGCTGCTTCTGGGGTTCCCGCTGGTGCCGGAAGCGGCTTTCACCGGGATCATGATGAAACTTCGCGATGCGTGGGGAATGTGATGCCGATCATTTCGCTTGCTTTTGATATTCTTTTAAACTATCATAGTATCATAGATTCAAACAGCGGTGCTCCGCAGTCTCACCGTGCCCGTGAGCCGTACCGGACAGGCTGCCCTGACCGCGGAACTATCAACCGATTACAACATTAATATTCAAGGAGGGATCTCAATGAAAAAGAGTCTTGGTGTAAACCCTTATGCATTCCCGATGCCTGTGTTTATGATCGCGACTTACGGCGCTGACGGCAAGATCGATGTGATGAATATGGCATGGGGCGGTGTATGCGCAAACAACATGGTCGCGCTCAACATCACGGAAACACACAAAACTTCACAGAACATAAAGGAAAGAATGGCATTTACGCTCAGCGTCGCTGACGTCGATCACCTGAAGGAAGCTGATTTCTTCGGCATCGCCAGCGGCAACGACATGGAAGACAAATTCGAGAGAAGCGGGCTTCACGCTGTAAAGAGCGAAAAAGTCGATGCTCCTGTCGTGGAAGAATTCCCGCTGACGCTCGAGTGCAAGGTCGCAGAACTGCAGCACACAGCTTACGGCTTCAGAGTCCTTGGCGAGATCGTAGATGTGCTCGCAGATGAAAAAGTCCTCGATGAAGACGGTATCGTAGATATCGCAAAGCTCAATGCATTCGCATTCGATCCGTTCGGCAGCGGTTACTACAGGATAGGCGAGAAAGTCGGCGATGCGTGGGGAGACGGCGACGAGCTTATGTAATTATGTAAAAATGCAGCTCATACCCGGCCAACTGACTCCATGCAAAGACTGCGGCCCGTACCCGGCCGCCTGAATTTACGTAAAAATCAAGAAGTGCCGGTGCCCCGGGAACTTGAGTATCATCTCATTCTCCGGAGTCCGGCACTTTTTATTATTTTATCAAAGTCTTCAGTTTTGGGATCGCAAGTTTTTCGCGCTGCCAGATTTCCGTTCTCCAGCTTTTCGCGCTGCCAGATTTCCGTGCAGCCTTCACAGCGCCCTATCCGTGAAAACCGCGCTCCCTGTGAACTCTACTGATCCGCCGGGAGCTTCGGTTCCTGCGGCTTTCCAAATGAAACATTGCTGATGACTACCGCCGCGATGATAAGCAGACCGCCTATCACCTGCACTGCTTTGAGCTGCTCATGCAGGCACAGGCACCCGAACACCGTCGCCGATACCGACTCCAGCGGGAAGATCACGCCTGCCTGATTTGCAGAAGCGTATTTCACGCCGAATGTGAAAAGCAGCTGCGTCGCGAACGTCCCGAACAGTACGAGGTATATGAACTCCAGCACGATCGGCGCAGTCAGTGCCACATGCGGAAAATCTTCCATCGCAAGTCCGAAAACCAGCCCGATCACGCACGTCATGATGAACTGGCATGAGGTGATGAACTCCACGCTCGTCTTTTCCGTAAAATAATCTGCGGTCACCATCGCGCCGCCGTATCCGATCGCACTCAGCAGCGTCAGTATCTCACCCAGGCCTATGTGCAGGCTGCCAGTCGAAAATCCCGTCACGGACATTATCGTCACGCCGCTGATGCCGACCAGCGCACTGATGAATACCTTGCCCGCAGGCCTTTTTCTCTCTACCGCCCACACCATGAACGGCACCATCACGACGTATGCCGAAGCGATGAACGCATTGACACCGGCATTTATCATCTCAAGCCCCATGAACTGCAGCGCCGAGCCCATGCCGAAAAACAGCCCGCACAGCAAACCTCTTATCCAGTCCATGAGTTTCGCTTCTTTAAAGTGCTTTCGCCATATTATGAATGCAAACGCAGCCGTAAAAAACGCTCTGATCGCATTGCTCCAGTTCGGCGGTATCACATCCAGCACATCCTTTGCCACTACATACTCTCCGCCCCAAAGAAGCGCCGACACTATAAGACACGTCACTCCTATCGAAGAGCCGTGCTTTTCTGCTAATTTCTCTAACAAACAATATCATCCTTTCTGCCGTTTATTTTTCTTATGGAAAACTCACTTTTCCTAAGCTTTCGATTTTTATACTCCTTATTAAACTCCTGCGTAGATTTTAAACTATACGGTTACTGGATAGTCAAGGACAGTTTTGAATTTTATGTAAAATACTGACGTCTCTGTTCGCATTCCATATGCTCCACTACAGCAAAACAGACCCGCGCAGAGCTGTGCTGACTGACGTCAGCACAGCTCCGGCGAGTCTGCTTCATATGCATGTTTCCCTTTGAGAGTCTCTTCTGTGGATCATGTCCCTGATCCCGGCAGCTTATTTGTCAGCCGGATCTGCTTTCTTTCCTACGAAGTAGAATATCACGCCGAGAACAAGCAGTACCACTCCGCCCCAGCGAGCTATGCTGAGCATCAGGTCAAAGTTGCTCATGATGCCGGAGCCGTATGTTTCGAGATAATATGCAGGACCCCAGTCTCCTTCATACCACTGCAGGAAGAATGAACCTGCAAATGCCACGAAGCCGAACAACAGGAAGAATATACCAAATCTCCCCAGGTCGCCTTTTGCGAGCCTTGTCTTAGGGTTGATAGGGTACGCTTCAGGATCCTTCTTGTAAAGTCCTCCGTATATCCACTTGCATATAGGATAGAATACCACTGCAGCCAGGATAGCGATGAATCCGAGCAGGAAGTAGTTCGTTCCGTTTACCAGGAAGCTGATAACGCCTACGAGCAGAGGACCGCCGCAGATGTATACCACAGCAAGCTTGCCGCCCTTTACAGCATAAAGATTTCTCTTTTCGACAGGATAGTCTTTTCTCAGCTTGGCGTATGCGAATGCCAGACCAACGTACAGTACGAAGAGTACCGGCGAAAGTATAGTTACCAGAACCTCGAAGTCGATATTAACGAGTATGAGGTTAACTACGGCAAGGATCATGATAGGCATTACAGGAACACCTCTGTTAGGTGACAGCTTTGCCAGGAATTTAGGGCAGAGATTGTCCTGAGCCATAGGTATGAACGATCTCGTTGCTGACGTGATCGACGCATTGAAGATCGAGCACTGTGCGATGACTGCACAGATCATGAATGCTACGCCTGCCCACGGAGCCAGGTTTCTGGTAAGTACTGTAGCATAGTCGATGTTAACTCCCCATTCATCCCACGGACCTGTGGATACGATGCCGCCGAGAGTAGGAAGCAGGTAGCTCAGTGTGATGAGAACGATACAGATCTTCATTCCCTTAGGTATGATCTGAGGGTTCTCCACCTCACCGCCAATGTATGCGATAACTACATATCCGCAGTACATCCAGACTCCGATCGCAATACCTGTTCCCCAGCTGGAGAATGCGTTGTCGCCCTGCACCATTACAGGATCGAACGGATTGTTTGTCCAGTGAGCCAGACCTACTACAGCTACTGCTGCAAAGGCAACCAGTATGATGATGCAGAATATCGTGCTGAGTGTACTTACTTCTTCAAGGCCTCTCAGGTTCACTATCGTGAATATGATTATGAACGCTGCCTTGATAATAAATGCTGCCACCGGTGAAAGCGCGATGATGTTTCCTATATAGTCAACCGCCAGTACAACATATGCCGCTCCTGTCAGGTACATAGCAAGTGCCATCCAGAAGCCGAATGCGAATCCCCAGAATTCTCCGAACGCCATCCTCGTCCATACATAAGGACCGGCGTCTACAGGGATCAGGTTAGTGAGCTCTGAGCAGTAAAGTCCGATAGGAAGAGCCCAGAGTATAGGAATAAGTACAAGTAAAATGAGTGTCAGTCCCGGGCCCGACGAAGAAATCATGGATTCCACGCCGAATGCACCGCCTGCGCATGCACAGTAGAGGAAAAAGATCATCGCAGGAAGCGTGAAATGCTTTTTCTTCAAACCCGGCGTTGCGTCAGTCAGTATCTGACCGCCCGTGTAGTTTGCTTTTGACATAGTCAGTCTCCTTTCCAGCAATAAAATGGTATTAAATAATTTCCGACCGCCCCCAAACAACTAAAAGGCGGCTCCTTTTCTATACACATACCTTTCGGTTTGTGAACTTATTAAATATGTTTAAATATGCCGACTTAAATCTACACCCGCACCTGAGTGAGTTCAATAGTCCACTGCGGACTATTCATGCCCTTTCCGAGCCGCGGCATCGCTTCGGACTGCTGCGCCGAACCTGAAGCGCAAAGGCATCACGCTCTGTACGTTGTCCTGCCGTCCATGATAGTTTCACAGACTTTTACCTCGTGGATCCTTTCCGGCGGTATCTCAAGGATATTCTCTTCAAGGATCACAAAGTCGGCATATTTGCCGGCTTCTATGCTGCCGACAGCATCATCCATATGCATCTGATATGCATTGTTTATCGTAAAAGCTTCGATCGCTTCTTTTACCGTGGTCACTTCGTCCGCAGGTTCAAGAACCGGTGCGTCAGGCTGTCCGTACATCCTTCTGGTCGCACACATTTCTATGCTCTTCAGCGGTTCTCTGCCGTATTCGTCGACAGGAAAATCGCTGCCCAGCGCCATTTTCGCGCCGCCGTCTATCAGACTCCTCATGCGGAAAGTCTCGTTGTTGATATGTCCGAGCACCTTGTCCATCAGCGGGTTGCCGTAAAACCACACACCGGTGGCATTTGCAACGATATCATATCTGCCGAAGAGAGGGATATCGTCAGGCGCTATATACTGCGAGTGCGAGCATGTGATGCGGCAGTCTTTATATCCGGCTCTGCGCACAGCCTCCGCCATAGCAATCACGGATCTCGCAGCAACATCACCTATAGCGTGCATGTTTATATCAAGTCCGGCCTCTGCAGCCTTCAGCCCTGTTTCTGCGGCAAGAGCCTCATCCATCAGCGGCTTCACTACAGAGCCGTCTTCCGGATACGGTTCGCTGAGAGCCGCGGTACGGCTTTCCATAGTTCCATCATTTATGATCTTGAGGAAATTCATTCGGAACAGATCGTCATCGTACTTTTCTCGAGCTTTCAGCAGAGTCTCTATCCTGCTGTCTACAGCAGCGGGATCGTCCACGTGACATGTGCATCCGACAAATCTCTGCAGGTACTTCCCGCTGGCTCTGACCTTGTCTATAGCAGTATAATACTGGTCTTCAAGGTATCCGTACATGCCCATGTCAGCCATGCCCGTCACGCCCATAGCCGCATAATCCGCGGAATTCTCCAGCAGCAGGTTCACGACCTTCTCCTCATCGAAAAAATTGATCCTCGACAGTATGAGAGCTTCGCTCCTGCCTTCCACTATATGTCCTGCCGGATTTCCCTCTTCATCTCTTGAAAAATAGTGCAGTCCTGGGAGAGGATCCGGCGTCTCTTTCGTTATATCCGCTTCTTCAAAGCATCTGCTGTTGCCCCAGGCTTCGTGTCCGCCGCTTCCCATGAAAAACATGGGTTTGTCACTGCAGATATCGTCCAGCAGTTCCTTTCTCGGTCCGTGCTCATCAAACATCCATTCGGCATAGCCCAGTCCGAAATATGTTTTGTCATCAGGGTGCGCCCTGACGTATGCCCTGATCTCATCAAGGCATTCCTCAAGCGTCCAGTCTATATCGAATACCACCCCCGACAGCACGTGCGCCGCCATCACAGGATGACAGTGACCGTCTATGAATCCCGGAAGCATCATCTTTCCCTCAAGATCGTATATCACGGTACTGCCGTCACAGTATTTCTCTGCGCCGGCTCGGTCACCTGCGTAAACGATCCTGTTTCCTTCCACAGCAACGGCTTCGACCCATTCCTGAGCCTTGTTTACAGTGAAGATATCTCCATTGACATAAAGCTTGTCCGCATTCATTGCTTTTCCTCCTTCATGACCTAAAGGCATCTGCGCGATATACGCCAGAACCCGGGGTATTATTTTTTTATTTTATATATTTGTTTTATATACTTGATATATAAATACACAATTTTTGTAAAAATCACAACTTTTACACGAAGTATAACACGTACTC
>CAVEWO010000096.1:0-6050 GCA_963619345.1 Bacteroidaceae bacterium | reverse complement strand
AGCCTGCGCCCGTTATCGATATTCACAAATTCCAGTCCCTGAGCCATCAGCTCCGGCATCTGGCTCAGCAGATCGTCACCTGTCACATACCCTATTCTGTATCCGTGCATCTCATTTTTTTCTGCAAATGCTTTTATGGCTTCCACGCACGACGGGATGTTCATGCCGCCCGCATTTGTTATGATTTTTATACTTTTTTCAAATGCTTCTTTCCCCGCAAGATCCAGTATCTTTATGAAATCTCTCGCATAGCCTGCCGAAGGATCTCTGAGCTTTTGCCTCTGCATGATGGACAATGTGAGCTCCGCAAGGAAATCACATGCCATATAGTTCAGGTCGCCGTGCTTTATCATATGCACAGCTGCATCTGGGCTGTCACCCCAGAATCCCTGTCCTCCTCCTATTCGTATCTTTTTCATTCCAACCTCCTTTGATCCAAATTTCATGTTCTCATTCCTGTGTTCTGAGCTTTGTGCTTCAAATTCTGTGTTTCAGTTCTGTGCTTTAAACTTTATATATGAATTGCAGATTTCAGATACTATATTCCGAAAATCTGTAATATCACCCATGATGATGCGTACCATGACATAAACTGTACACCTACGCCTACGCCGAAATATCTGTTAAATACTCCACAGATCATGCCGATAGTTATTGATGTGAGAGCACCTACAATACCTCCCTCATAAAATGCCACTACTACCATAAGGCCAAAGAACATACTGATGATCGCTTCCTGACTGACATGTTTCAGAGCTACTGCTGCCGCTTTTCTTGCCAGATTCATGGAGAACGGATAAGCTACTAAAGCAGCTACTACTACACCAATCATGCCGTAAAACAGGAAGTCTCCAGTTGACATCATGTGATGCAGATTGTTTTCCAGCGAGAACACTGGCGGGCAGTTAAACAGTGCCTGTCCCGGTCCCATAGCCATAGGACTTAAAGGAATGCCGAATGCGATGAGTGGTATTATCAGCTCAGCGATATATGTTGATTCTGCAACTGCATTCATGGCCGACAATGTACTTGTCAGTTTCTGATAAGTGCCTTTTACTCTGTTATGAATGAATTCTCCTACGATAACTGTCATGCCTACAGGGCTGAATGTAATGTCAGCGATGATATAAACGAGCCGATGCTGATATTTCTGATCTGCTTTCCTGACAAAATCCTGAGCGGGTTCGGAAACCATCCTTTCCAGCTCTTGTTTTCCGGTGCCAGCCAGAATGCTCTCTTTCCTTCTCTTATAAGTTTATCTCTTGCTACTGGTGACAGCACTGTCAGTACGTCTGCAATCATAGGTCCGATAGCGATACCCATAAATACCCCGATGGATATAGGATGCTCTGCTTCTGAAGCCATTCTCGTAAGTGCCTGAAGCAGTACCATGAAAGGAACCAGAGCGAACAGGCTTGCCCATTTACCCGATGAAGTATATGCGATGAACACAGCCATCAGCAGGAACACAATCGGGATCCACGGCTCTATGAGATTCCCCAGAGGCGCGATCACTGCTGCGAATCCTACTGCTACAGGTACCGCGATCACTGCGCCAAGAACTGAACCAGATATCATTTTTCTCAGTGCTATATGAGGTACGCCAAGTCTTCTCATCATATTGGCGTAATCCATCATCGGTATAGCCAGCGTGTCCCCCGGCACTCCGAGCAATGTTGTCGGTATCGCATGTGTCATGTGCTTGGACATAACAGCAGCAATAAAGAACGAGAATACCGCTACAGGCGGAACACCCAGCAGGATGATGATGATCGTTCCCGGTACCAGAACAGCCGTTTCATCAGTGCCTGAAATAAGTCCGATGAGCATATATATGATTCCGCCTAAAAGAGCAAATACGACTGCCCATAAAAGCATTTCCATTTATTTCACCTCCTGTTCCGTATCTGCGTCCGCAGCTGCGGGCATCTTGGCATCTGCGTCCGGTAAAGTATACTTGTCTGACGAAATCTCTTCATTGCCTGCGAACACGTCGTACAGACCCAGTTCCTTCATTTCTCTGATCGTTTTTTTATCCGTGAAAGCTAATGCCTCCGCCTCCGCCTTCATGTCCAGACCAAGTTCTTTAATGATAGATGCTTTGTCATCCGTCTCGATATCTTCCTCATTGAGTTCCCGCTGTGGCTTAAAAAGAATACCCGATATAACCGCACTGATCAGTGATCCGGCAACACCGAACAGCAGAGAATACGAGTTTGCCATAGACTCATCGACACTGGAAGATGCCAGTATATGCTTGCCGAGCATGAACATCGAAAGACATATCACAACGCCTATCAGCATTGCGATCAGCATACTTTTTACTTTGACTCGATCTCCCCATATGTCGGCATACGTGATCTTACCTTTTGCCATTTTGATAACCCTCCTGTCTGATTTTTATATTTTTTGAACAATTGCTTTGCATATAAATAAAGCAATAAACATGCCAATATTAAGAGTTTTTTCTTCAATGGCCTGCAGACATCTTGAATTTCAACGTTTTACGGCAGTAAAAATGGAAATCAAGCGATCAGTGTTCCAAGACTGGCATAGCATATACCCCAATAAGATGCGGATGTAGCGGCAAATATGG
This sequence comes from Bacteroidaceae bacterium, assembly GCA_963619345.1. GTDB lineage: Bacteria > Bacillota > Clostridia > Peptostreptococcales > Anaerovoracaceae > Lentihominibacter. The sequence continues at coordinate 3,454 of CAVEWO010000096.1, read as the reverse complement.
CACTACACAGCCGGATCCATTGCCATTTATGGCATGTAGTGGCAAATATGGCACGATCATTGTTTGCTCAGAAATCATGTATCCGCAAAAATGGGAACTGTATGTTACGACTTTATTCCCAGATTTTCTTATGTAAGTATGGCACTGTTAAAAAGCTCCGATTAATGTTATAATGATTTTGTAAACTGACCGTTAGATTTATTTAGTATTACGAAAGGAAATTTCTAAAATGGATACAACAGTGATCATTTCCGGCCTGGGCGTACTGGGTGCCCTTGCAGGAATGGCTATCTTGATCTTCAAGCGTGTTTCACCGATAATAATAGGTCCTTTGGCTGCGGTACTCGTATGCCTGACAGGGCATATCCCCCTTTTCAAGGGAATAACCGAAACATATCTTTCAGGAGTCACAGGCTTCTTTGCTTCGTATTTCCTGGTATTCCTTCTTGGCAATATCTTCGGAAACATATATCAGAACTCTGGAGCTGCAGCCAGGATAGGTGCTATAATATCAAAGAAATGCGGCCCTAAAAACTGCATGCTGGCGTGCATGGCATCTGCTGCCATACTGAGCTACGGCGGTATAAACAGCTTCGTCATCATATTCTCGGTATATCCTATCGCACTAAAGCTATTCGAGGAAGCTGACATACCTACATATCTGCTTCCCGGCATCGTCTGCGGAGGCATGTGGACATTTGCCATGACCGGCCCTTTCACACCTCAGATCCCGAACCTCGTATCGATGGATTATCTCGGCACTCCGTCATATGCAGGACTACTCCCGAGTCTTACCGGTGCTGCTGCGATGCTCATACTCATTCTCGTGTATATGAACTATGAAGTGAAAAAGGCACGGCTGCGCGGCGAGCACTTCCAGTGGCCGGAGAACGTTAAAAGAATCGAAAAAAATGACAGGTCGCCTAACGGGATTACATCTATAATCCCCATCGCTGCAGTACTCATAACTTTCAATATCACCGACCTCGATATTGTTGTTTGCCTGCTTATAGGCGTCCTGCTGGCGCTCATACTTTTCTACAGATATCTGCCCAAGTCGGAAATGCTGGAAATGTTCAATTCAGCAGCAAAGTCATCCGTTATCATAATCATAAACACAGCCATAATAGTAGGCTTCGGCTCTGTTGTAAAAGGCACTCCGTTTTTCGAATTTGCAACGCATCTGCTTGAAACTTCAGATGCCAACCCTTATATCGTTGCTGCTGTAGGTTCGAATATATTTGCCGGTATCCTAGGGTCAGCTTCGGGTGGTATATCACTGATGTACGAAACACTCAAAGATACATTCATGAACTACGCGGCACACGGTTATAATCTGGAATATATCCACCGCCTATGTGCCGATGGCTCAGGCGGACTTGATTCACTGCCATGGAACGGATCGATAGTTTCCGTATTCGCAGTCTGCAATACGACACACAAAATGTCATACAAGTACAATTTCGTGACATGTCTTGTTATCCCTATCGCATGTACATTCCTGATAGCACTGCCTATATGTATCATAACAGGCTAGTGATATCACAGATACCTCAGGCTGAAAAAAACTTCCAGCGGACGACCGGATCACCCGTCATACCTAGAAAAGGCTCACACGCACAATGCGGTGAGCCTTCATTATTTTTTATTCTGCTGTTATGCATAAAGATGCGCGAAACACGACCGTTTCTGATCCATGAGCACGGCGCCTCCGGAAAATGTCGTTCCGTAAAAAACCACTTCCTTGCCGATATCGATAAAATTTACTATCGACCCGTTGCATGCAGTGCTGCCGGTGCAGAGCACCAGATCCGCATAATCCATCACAACCTCGTCATAATCCTTTATGCCGTCCTCGACCTTTACACCATATCGTACTTCTCCGACATTTTTCGGATTGAGATCGAGCACGCGGACATCGTATTCGCTGTGTGACAGCATATCGAGAAGCGCTGGCTGATATCCGATAAGCGCTATCCTTTTCACATCAGGATATTCTCTGCGCAGGAACCCCAGCATGTCCTGCGCGCAATATTCAGGACCTTCTGTGCGGCAGTGCACATTTCCCCTGCACAGACCCAGATATCCCATGACCGCATTCATCACTGCTATGAACAGGCCTCTGCCATGTGCATCGTTCACTATGTCCATCTCAAGCACTTCAGAAAGCGTGCCTTCAAATGCTGTCGGCGCATCTGTGAATCCAGGAATTTTATAAGGTCGACTCCATAGCATTCATCGTTTTCTGCAAAGAGTCCAAGCGCATTCATCTCTCTGTTGACAAAGGAGATCCGTATAAGTTCTTCCAGGTCCCTGACCGAATAAACTGATTCCTCCGGCATAGCATCGCCTGTGAGCGTTATAGCGTAATAGATCTGGTCTCCATACTGCGATCCGTATTTCCCTAGATCTGAAATATACAATTTGTCCATTATCTGCTGCTCATGCTCTGACGGCGATCTGTTTTCTTCAGTCATCTTGACTTTCAGCGATGTTTCATGCGCCTCACCGTCTGCATCGCCTTTTTGCGATCCATGCGACTCCGAAGACTTGGCATTTTCGCTGCTATCACCAGCTGAACCGCCCTGCGAAACACTGCGGCCGCCTGCATCTGTGTCACTTTTTCCACAGCCAGTCGCTGCAAGAACAAACAGCAACACGATAACAATAAAAAAAATCTTAAATATGTGATTGTAATGTTTTGCATTTTTTTGGTAATACATTGCCTCAATCCCTGATAGAATCCATCCGATCATTACATAACTTACATATAACTTACATATAACTATCATATTACTTAATAGTATCGACAAACTCCTCAGATGTCATTTGTCAAAACAACCAACGCCCCCCGAAAGTTTTTTCGACAACATAAACTCCTCTAAAAATCAAACTGAACAAAATTATCATGTGTTAACGGCAAGAAAAAATTTATATTCATCCTGCCTGGCCGGCATCTATTATCCTTGTCTTTCAAATAAATCCGCGCATGAAAAAACTGCCCTGCCGACAGCCTTTACACTATCGACAAGGCAGATTCATTCATCGTATATCAGAATCGAGCTTATCATTTCCGGACGTGCGGATCGAAATCCGCGCCCTTATCTTGCCAGATATCCTGCATCTCTCAAACTTCCAAGCAGTTCGTTTACAGTGTTGATCACATCTGTAAGCGTTGCTGTTGAAGTAAGGTCATCCACCTGTTCTGCGGTTGCCGGCGCCGGACCGGTTGGGCCGGTTGCTCCTTGGCTCCCTGCTTCACCTGCCGGGCCCTGAGGGCCTGTCGGACCCGTTTCACCTGTGAGTCCCTGAGGGCCAGTAGGTCCTGTTGGCCCTGTTATACCTGTCGGGCCCTGGGTTCCTGCTTCTCCTGCAATACCCTGCGGACCTGTTGCTCCGGTTGGCCCTGTCGGGCCCTGAGGGCCGGTCGGCCCTGTGACACCCTGTATGCCGT
>CAVEWO010000095.1:0-6082 GCA_963619345.1 Bacteroidaceae bacterium | reverse complement strand
GTAAATATAATGAGGTGAGCGATGAGTAAGAAGGGCGTCAAAAAACCCGTAAAGAGGCTGAAACGGCTGGGCGATGCGCTCAATGGAAGCGATATAGATGAGATAAGAGTACCGGTAACGCTGAAGACGGTGGACGAGAGCGAGCTGGCGGATCTGGCTCCTAAGCGTCTTTTTTTGCTGAAGCCGAAGGTGAAGCGGGCGAGGTTTTGTTATATACCGTGCCACAGGATACTTCTGTCATATTCTGTATCGTATTTCAGCAACAAAAGATGCGATGACGGTCAGCTGACGTTCATCGTTGATGATAAGAAGGGAACGGGTGTAATTGAGGACAATATGAAGCTTCAGACCGTCAGAAAAGCTATAGATGAAGACATTATAGAGGAGGCTTTCTTTTCCGATGAACAGGCGGTGAAGAAGGCAGTAGTCGATGCCAGATGGAAGGTACTGCTTGCAAAGTATAAAAAGCCGCCAGAACTAGAACTCGTGTCATCAGAGAAGTTTTACAGACCATATTATGAAGTGACGTATGTTTTCGGTGGAAAGGAAAAGACGGCGTGGATACCGGCAGACAAGTACGGTACATACTTCGTATATCGATAATGGCATTGGTGTTGTAAGGAAAGGAGGATATGTGATGGAAAAGAATCTTATCGCAGAAATGACACTTGATGATTTTGGGAGATTCATAAAGGAGTCGGATGTTGCTATATTTCCAGTAGGAGCTACGGAAGCTTATGGGCTTCATCTGCCTATGGGCTCGGACTGGATGGTGACATATGAAGTGGCAAGGAGGGCAGCAAAGGAAGCAAACTGTTTTGTAGCACCGCCGATAACCTATGGGTTCTCTGAAGATCTCATGTGCTATACGGGAACGCTAACCGTGTCTACGGAGGCGCTGATCTCAATATACAGAGATGTCATGGAGAGTCTGAGAAGGCAGGGTATCAAAAAAGTCCTGTTCTTGTGCGGTCATGTAGGCAACATAGGAGCCATAGATCAGGTGGCCTGTGAATTCATGAGAGACTACGGTATGAGATGTGCTCATATAGACTGGTGGAGATTCGTATTCAACATCAACAATGAGCTGATGGAGAGCGAATTTCCGCAAGGCCACGCAGCGGAAGTCGGAACCTCGATCCTCAAGTATCTTTTCCCTGAGTTAGTTGCAGAGGAAAAGATGGTGAGGAAGAGCCTGCGTGATAGGAAGGACAGAGAAGAAACGCCGAACTTATATGTATATGAATATTTTACGGCCGATACTGAAACTTCTGTTCTCGGAGATCCATTCATGGGCAGTCCGGAAAAGGGCGAGAAGATGATCGCTCATGCCGTAGAAGTTATTGTTGCATTCCTCGAAAAGTGGAAGAAGTAAAGGAGAAAGAAATGTTACACATCAACGTGCCTTGGAATCTCCTCGATACGATCATCCTCATAGGGTATTTCGTACTAATGATCGGCATCGGGCTTCGTTTCAGGAGCAAGGCAAGAATGAGCATGAGCAGCTATTTTCTGTCGGGAAGATCGCTGGCACTGCCGCTGGTAATAGGAACGATGATGACATCGTGGTACGACGGATACTCCGTTGTAGGTGTTGCTGAGTACGGTGCAACCATTGGTATCGCCGGCATGATAGTATATGTAATACCATGTACGATCTCAAGGATACCGTTTGCCCTTTGGATAGCACCTCTCGTAAGAGGCAAGATTCCTGAGGACGTAATGACGATACCTGATCTGATGGAGTATCTGTACAACAGGAAGGCAAAAGTATTTTCGACGATCGCCGTACTGGCGGGAGTACTCTACAATGGAGCCAATATTACCGTAATATCGCAGCTGCTGGCACTTATGTTCGATATGCCGACGGTAATCTCGGTAATCGTTTCAGGTGCAGTAGTAGGTATATATGTACTGGCTTCCGGTATGTGGTCGGTAACGATGACGGATACGTTCCAGCTGGGGTTCATCAGCTTCTCAGTAGGAATAGGCGTTATCGCAGTAATGAATATGACCGGAGGTTGGGATGCCATATTCGGTGCGCTGGGGACAGAGGCTCCTATGCTGTTTGAACCTATGGGCGGAATGAACGGTCTGACGGCTCTTTCATGGGCTTTGATAGGTCTGGCTATATATACCGAACCGATGATGTATCAGAGGTTTTCTGCCTCGGATTCGGCTAAGACGGCCAAGCGTTCGTTCATGTTTTGCATACCTATGTGGCTCGTATTCTCGACAGCTGTTATTATGATTGGATTCTGTGCAAGAACGCTTCATCCGAAAGAAGAATTCTACATGGCGTTCTGGACTACGGTATTCGATGCTCTGCCGGGCGGGCTTAGAGGCTTGTTTGTGGCAGGACTCATAGCGGCTGTAATGTCGACTCTCTCCAGCTACATACTCGTACAGGCTGCTGCCTGCACCAAAGATCTCTATACGGGTATTACCGGTAAGTCAGTAAGCGATGAGAAGCTGATAAAATGGAACAACATCGCGACCGTATTCATCATCATATTCTCGATGCTCGCTACATCGCAGTGGATGTCAGGAATAGTGAATGCCATGTACTTCGTTACGGGTTTCCAGGTAGCAGGACTGATGGTGCCTCTCGTTGTCGGACTCTTTTATAAGAAGAAGACGCCACAGGCAGGCTGGATCACTATGATTTTCGGATTCGCTTTCTGGTTGTTCTGGAATTATCTGATGGCAGGCAGGACGGGAGTTCCGGCTAACAACATCACTTGGGTCATAGCGTTCGTACTCTACATGATAATCTGCAAGATTACCTACAAGGGTGATGACGGCAGGGCCGTTGAAGTTAAGCAGGGGGTGTAGACATGGAAGATAACAAGAAAGTAATAGAAGAAAAGGTAGGCAAGGATCCCGTAGTGACAGCGATATCGCTTATCGTGATAGTTGTTCAGTCGATAATCATAATATTAGGATATGTATACAGATGGGACTGGCTCGCATACGAGTGTGCCGCAATGCTTATTATACCTGCCGCCATAGTTTTAGTATATGGAGTAAAGGCTGTAATAGAAGCGGACAGGCTGATGACGGCTGGCATCAAGGAGCTGGAAGAGATCGAAGAAAAGCAGTTTGAAGCTGAAAAGCAGGAAAGGGAAAAGAAGTAGAAAGAAGATGAAAATTAATATAGCTGACAGGAAGGAAGGAGTGGCGGCCGCACTGGCTGCCAAAGCAGCTCAGGCAGATATAGCGGCTATGGGACATTATACGGAATTCGGATTCATGGATCCGGAGGTAAAGTTCATGTGCGGCCGCGATGCGAAGGTGGTCGGCAACGCTCTTACGGTGAGGATACCGGCTGAGGAGTCGAAGTCTCTTCATCTGGCTGTAAGTATGGTACAGGAAGGTGATGTCGTAGTCATCGACAGATGCGGAGACAGGAGCCATGCGGCAATTGGAGAAATGGTAGCCCTCTGTGCGAATATGAGAAAGGCGGCTGCAATAATCATAGACGGACCGATGACGGACTTTGAAGAAATACAGGAGATAGGTATTCCGGTGTTCGCGCGCGGAATCAGTGCTCTGACAACTAAGTTCGTACACGATTGCGGTGAGATAAACTATGATATCTCATGCGGCGGCGTACCTGTGCATCCGGGAGATATGATAATGGCAGATAGGAACGGGATACTGGTGCTGCGCGATTTTGAGGCGGAAGAGCTGCTTGATACGGCGATTGCTGACCAAAAACAGGAGTCCGGAGAAAGAGATCAAGTGCTCAATGGAGTAACGCTGCAGCAGTTGTATGTACCTGAGTATCCGCTGTAGAGAGGAGAGGGAAAATGGGAAGAAAAGTTAGTATAGTAGGCATACAGAATTCACCTACGAAGTACGATCTGGATAAGAATTTAAAGGATGCAATGGCACTTCTCGATGAGGCTCTCGATCTCCATGAGCACGTGGATATCGCAGTCCTTCCGGAATATTTTTCGTTTGTGCCGGAATACAAGGATACGCCGATGATAGGAGAGTACAGCGAGGAATTAAAGAAAGCGCTGTCCTCAAGAGCTAAGAAGTACAATACGTACATCATAGGCGGTACTGTTGCCAACAAGAGGGAGGACGGCAGCATCTATAACACAGCACTAGTATTTGACAGGAACGGCGAGGTGATCGGCTCGTATGACAAGATACACCTCTTCGACGTTCTCAACGCGACGGGCGAGGAACAGGAATCTAATCAGATAACGAGAGGCGAGAACCTTCTGACGTTCGATGCCGATTTCGGAAAGGTTGGCGTAATGATATGCTATGACGTCAGATTTCCGGAAATGGCGAGGACATATGCTCTTCAGGGTGTGGAATACCTGATGGTGCCGGCTGCATTTTTCTCCCCCAGATTCGACCACTGGCAGGAACTCATAAAAGCAGCAGCTCTCCAGAATGGCATGTACGTAATGGGTGTGAACATCTTCGGTAAGGTATGTGATACGCTCAACCTTTGCGGTCGCAGCCTCATAGTGGATCCATGGGGGATAAAGCTGGCGTCAGCTCCGGACAAGCCTTCTTTTATACAGGCTTATGTGGATCCCGATCATCCTAAGCAGATAAGAGATGCTCTGGGAACGTTCCATAACAGAGTGCCTTCGGTATACGATATAAAGTAAATAAACGATGAACAAAGAGGCATCCGCTCAAGAGTACCGTTATGTACAAATTTGCGGTCGCCTTTTTTATTGGGGAAAATCATCAGGGTAGCTGCGAAGCTTTCAGCAGGCTGAATGCGATATGCTCAGGTGAATTGTATACAGAAATACAATGTACCTTTTTTGAGCAGAAACATGTTGAAATTCCAAGGGAAATCACTTGAAACGCCAAAACGGCGATGCTAATATATAGTTGAAAAAAGAGAGGCTGTAGTGAAAGCAGAAGTGCAGCCTGGAAATATGTGAACTTCAAAATAATGCAAAAAGCCTGAGATCGACGTTTTGCGGCAGAGAAAATGACAGCAAATTAGTTAACGTAGAGAGCTGGCGATTTTTGCAGGAGAGAGGACAATAATGGAGAAGCGATCATTGAGAGTAAAAGAGATGGTGCTGCAGGGCAATGAGGCTTGTGCCAAAGGTGCGCTGTATGCGGGATGCCGGTTTTTCGCCGGATATCCAATAACGCCGTCGACGGAGATAATCGAAATGATGTCATCTGAAATACTGAAAGCGGGCGGCGCATTCATTCAGATGGAAGACGAGATCAGTTCGGCCTGTGCAATAATAGGAGCGAGATGGGGCGGCAAGAAGTCCATGACGGCTACATCCGGACCGGGGTACACTCTCATGCAGGAAGCCATAGGATTTGCAGCGGTAACGGAAACTCCTATCGTGATAGTGAATGTTCAGCGTGGAGGACCGTCCACAGGCCAGCCGACGCTTTCGTCGCAGCAGGATATATATCAGGCGCGTTACGGAAGTCACGGTGATTACGGTATCGTTGTGCTGGCTCCGTCATCGGTGCAGGAGATGTTTGACTTCACGGTGAGAGCTTTCGAACTCGCAGAGCAGTTCAGGACGCCGGTCATACTGCTGGCTGATGAAGTCATAGGACATATGCGTGAGAAGATAAAGGTCGAAGGTGGTTCCAGGATTATAAAAAGTGTCAAACAGAAATATGTAGTGTCTCCGCAGGCGGATTTCTTCCAGGGAGAGAATACTATGGTAGAAGGTCAGCTCCATGACGAACAAGGACGTAGGATAGGTCATCTGGCGGGCAGGAGCGGAGAGTTTATAAACAATTTAAACAGGAAGATATCCGACAACGTCGATATTATAGCTAGCATAGATTCGTATTTCATGGATGATGCTGAGGTGGCAATAGTGGCATATGGATCGGTGGCAAGGCCTGCACTCAACGCTGTCAAGATGGCGAGAGGCGTGAGAGACGACAGGCTTTCCTCTAGGATGAAGAAGATGGTGATAGATCTGTTCAGAAAAGGAGTCAACAAGACGCTCTATACCGATTACAGCCATTTGAAGGTAGGGCTTGTGAAGATAAATACCGTCTGGCCTTTCCCGGAGGAGCTGCTCAAGGATGTGACTAAGGATGCGAAGCTGATAAT
>CAVEWO010000094.1:0-6105 GCA_963619345.1 Bacteroidaceae bacterium | reverse complement strand
CGGACTGCCCGCCAGCGGAGTTTTCGGATTTGATATAAAAGGCCCGATGCCTGCCATCCTGCATGGTATCGACTTCAGCAGCAGGACGTCTTTCGCAATTGTCTCAAGCGTCTGACCTGGCAGACCGATCATGAATCCGCTTCCCGTTTCGTATCCCAGCGCGCGCAGGGTCTTCAGGCAATTTACTCTTGAATCCAGCGTGCCGCACGGATGCAGTCTGTCGTAAAGCTCAGGATCTGCAGTCTCGTGCTTCAGCAGGTAGCGGTCGGCTCCGGCTTCATGCCAGAGCCTGTAGATCGCTTCGCTTTTTTCTCCGCAGCTCAGCGTGACCGCCGGTGCGTACGGGTCGCTGGCGGATGCGAGCTGAGGGGATGCGGCAGAGGATGATACTGACGATATCGCTCCACCTTTGACACTTGTCAAAGAAGCCTCGCAGTTGGGCGAGGAGGCACCGTCTCGAGCTTTCAAACCCTGAGACTGCGCCTTTCCGATATCCTCAGAAACCGGCGCCGCCTCTAAGCCCTGCTCTGCGGACTGCGGCGACTCCGCAAACGTCCATGGTTCCCGTATTTTCAGCTTTTTTATATCCTTTATTATCTCGACTATGTCTTCCGGCGTAGTGCCGTCGTCTTCGCCCGACTGCAGCACGATCGTGCGGTATCCCGCATCGACTGCCTCTGCAGCCGCCTCGATTATCTCCTCGCGGCTCATGCGAAAACGCTCCAGCTCCTTATTCTCCCGGTTCAGTCCGCAGTAAATACACTGCCTCTTACAGACATTCGAAAATTCTATTATCGCTCTCAGATGAACCGTGTCTCCGACATGCTCAGCTCTGATCCTGTCCGCCAGCTCGTAAACCGGCGCGAAGTCATCGAGCGCGAGCAGCGACGCGATCCCTTCTGTCGTTTCCAAATGCTCATATATCTCATTTATGTTCATTTTAAACTCTCCTGATGCTGCTCAAAATAATGCTAAATCAAGCAATTGTATAAAATTCAGCGCTCTCAGCATGATTTTTATACAATACAGTTTTTCCCAAATTTTCCATTGCATTTTTATTCACTTTTCCGCTTGTTTTAAGCGGTTCTGGTGAATAATTATTCGCCGGATGCATCTTTCCACCCTCGTTGTTCATGCCCGATTTGGCCATGTTACGAAACTTCCGATTTTGGCTCCTGTTTCATACAATTGACTGTTACAAAACAGGGCTTCACATGCAGCAAAACATACATTTGGCCTGATCCAATCGGCCGGTTTCGCAAATTCTGCAATGCATATTCATTCATCGCGGCTGCACAGCCCGCATCGGCCGCCGAGCCGATGCGTACCGCTTTGTATTGATCATTCAGGAAGCGGTAACCAGCCGCTTCCTCACACCGTTATATAAAAAGTGCGCAAGACGAAATCTTCGATTTCTTTGCACACATGTTGCTGCACTGCAGCAACATATTCACTGTGTTTTCTTTGAAACTCCGGAAATTTCTCTGCGAGAAATTTCCGGCGCTATAAAAAATCGAACCCCGCGCCGAGCGCGGGGTTTCTTTACAAAAAACCTCTGCAGCCCGTCAGGGTCACAGAGGTTTGAATTTGCGATCTTTGAAGTTCCGACGATCCATGCAGGCCTGCATGAGCACACCTGCAGCTTTACATGATCATGAGCCCTGCAGGTCAAAATGTCTGCATCTCCCGCATCCGCAGCTGCATGCCCGGACATCTGCAGTTCCGCAAACACAGTGCTGCAGTTCCGCATGTCCATGTTTTCATGGCTCACACGCCGCACTGCGCACTCTCGCACGTCCGCGCGATCTTACATCCTGCGCTCACACCGATGTGCCAGTATATATGCCTGTGCCTTCACCCGCACTTATGCAGCGCACTGTCTCTTTTCGGATCTTCCGTTATACCTGTTTTTTATCATCGCCTTTTCCCTCGGTCATACCCTTGGCATCAGTACGAAATTTGTCCTATTTCAATTTACATTTTACCACACGATCGCGGCCCGGTAAATCTTTAATTACCACCGCCGGCGAATATTTTCCTGAATCTTTCAACATTTTACGCAGATCCTCACCCTGGTCGTGCCCGATCTCCATCAGCAGAAAACCTTCCGGCTTCAGAAAACCTGCGGCCTTTTCCACGATAGCCCTGTAAAAATCCAGCCCGTCGCGGCCGCCGTCGAGCGCATTCAGCGGCTCGTGATCCTTCACTTCCTCCTGCAGGATCGATATCATGTTCGTCCTTATGTAAGGCGGATTCGAAACGATCATATCGAATTTTCGTCCTTTCACCGGCTCGAACATATCCCCCGTGAGGAATCTCACCTTGACACGCAGATCCTCCGCATTCGCCTCAGCCGTTTCGACCGCCTCCGCGCTGATGTCCGTCGCCGTGACTTTTACATTACTGCAGATCTTTGCCAGGGAAATACCCACCGCGCCGCTGCCGCAGCACAGATCGAGCACATCCCACTCCTTGCGTCCCCTGAGCTTTTCAAAAAAAGAAAGCTTCTCGCGCGGAGTGTTCTGGATCGTCTTCGCCGCCTCCGCAACCAGCGTTTCCGTGTCCTGACGCGGGATCAGCACATGCGGATTCACCTTGAACGTGTACCCCATGAACTCCTGTACCCCCGTGATATGCTGCAGCGGGATACGCTCCGCCCTTTTTCTTATCAGTTCCATGTATTTTTTTTCGGTCTCGGGATCCGCCTCTTCCTCGGCCTTGAGAAATAGTCCGACCTTGTCGAGCCCTGTCAGGTAGCAGTAAAGCTCCTGCGCATCTATTTTGGGATCCATGCAAAATGCCTTGGAAAGCTGATATTCTCCTTCTTTCACAAGTATTCTAGTCTTCATTTGCCATCCTTCCTGTCTTGCTTCTTTTCACAGTCCCTCGTCTTATATGCATCTGCGCCTGCGGAGCGCACGCTTTCTCCATATCTCGATGTCTTGTACACCCATGCCTGTTGTGCTCCACATTGCCATCGAACGGCGTCTGCGCCTGCCGGCTGTTCTGCCTGCGTACTTTCCCGGCCTTGCAGCTGCGCCGTTTTTCATGTAAAGGTCTGCATCTCTGCTGTCGCCGGCTGATGCGGCCGGCACGGCTGCCGGTTTCTTGCCTTCTGCCACGAGCACCGCATTTATCGCCGCTATCGCGACCTCAAGCTGGCTGTCGTCAGGCTCCTTAGTCGTCACCTTCTGCAGATACAGCCCCGGTATGCTCAGGATCTTGACTACTATATTGTCGCTTCTGCCCGCCCATCTGAGCAGTTCATATGAAAGTCCTGCGATCACCGGCAGCAGCAGCAGTCTCGAAACGACCCTCAGCAGCAGGTTCGGCCACCCCAGCAGAAAATGCAGCGCAAACGCTATGATGAACACGAACATCAGAAAGCTGGTCCCGCACCTCGGATGCAGAGTCGGAAACTGCCTGCAGTTCGCCGGCGTCAGATCCAGTCCGTTCTCAAAACAGTGTATCGTCTTGTGCTCCGCTCCGTGGTACTGGAACACGCGCTTTATATCGCCCATAAACGATATACCCCACACGTAAAGTATGAACATCGCTATACGCAGCACACCTTCAGTGAAGTTGAGCCAGAATATGCTCTGAGTCACATGCTTCATGAGGTTCACGACCCCGGTCGGAAGTATTATGAAAATGCCCACTGTGAAAATTATCGCCAGCGCAACCGATGCATAGAGCATAAAATTCCACGCACCCTTGCTGCCGAACTTGTCGTTGAGCCACTTCTCGAAACGCGTTTCCTCATACATCTCCTCGTCAGCTTCACTCAGAATCTCAGCCGATTTCATCAGCTGCCTGGTTCCTACCACCAGTGAGGACACGAACGATACCACTCCGCGCACGAGCGGAAGCTTCGCCCATTTCCCCGGCTTTTTTATATCTTCAGTGCTTACATTGATGCTGCCGTCAGGAAGTCTGAGCGCCAGTGCAGTCTTCGTCTCGCCGCGCATCATTATCCCTTCCATGACAGCCTGGCCGCCCATTTTCGTCGGGCAGGCTCCTTTGAGAAAAATCTTGCTTAAATCCATAATAACATTAACCCTCTAGCTTTATTTTCCTGATCACTTCGATGAAAGTCTTGTTGTCTCTCGTGTGTGCCAGATTGTCCAGTATCATCTCGGTCACTTCCTGATTGTCACGGTTGCCCATCGCCCGTCTCATATACCAGATAGCCTCCATCTCCTCCTGATCCATGAGCAGATCTTCTCTTCGCGTTCCCGACTTGTTCAGGTTTATCGCAGGGAAGATCCTCTTCTCCGAAAGCTTCCTGTCGAGGTGCAGCTCCATGTTGCCTGTGCCCTTGAATTCCTCAAAGATCAGATCATCCATGCGGCTTCCAGTCTCGACGAGTGCTGTCGCCAGTATTGTGATGCTGCCGCCCTCTTCGATCTTTCTTGCTGCACCGAAGAACTTCTTAGGTTTGTGCAAAGCGCCCGGATCGAATCCGCCTGACAGCGTTTTCCCCGATGCCGGCACTACCAGGTTGTATGCTCTTGCCAGTCTCGTTATACTGTCCAGCAGTATTATCACGTCTCTGCCATGCTCTGCAAGCCGCTGCGCCCTGGCGAGCACCATCTCTGCGACCTTTACATGGTGCTGAGGCAGCTCATCGAACGTGGAATATATAACTTCGCCGGTGCCCTTGAGACTGCGCTTCATATCCGTCACTTCCTCAGGACGCTCGTCTACGAGAAGAACGATCATCTCAACATCCGGATAATTCTTTTCTATGCTGTTCGCGATCTTCTTGATCAGTACGGTCTTTCCGGCCTTTGGCGGTGCGACGATCAGACCACGCTGCCCTTTTCCGATAGGCGCCACAAGGTCTATCAGTCTCAGCGAAAGGTCTCTGCCATCTTCCAGCTTGAACCGCTCCTTCGGGAATATCGGCGTGAGTGATTCGAAGTCCGGTCTCTTCATCGCAACTCCCGGTTCGTCACCGTTCACCGTCACCACGTAAAGCAGCGCGCCGAATTTATCGCCGTCGTTTGGATGTCTGCATATTCCTTTTACTTTATCGCCTGTTTTGAGGTTGAATCGCCTGATCTGTGCCGGCGCAACGTATATATCTTTTTCGCTGGTAAGAAAATTATTGAATCTCAGAAATCCGAATCCACCGTCCGCAAGCTCGAGCACGCCCTCGACCTCGAATCTGTCGCTTCTGTCCGGTGCCGGCTTGCCTCTGTGCCTTCCCATTCGCTGCGGTCTGTCATCCTGTCTGTCATCTGTGCTGCTGTCTGCTCTGTCGTCCGTATGCGCATTTCTTGCTGCATGTCGATTTCCGGCTGCTGATGTGTCTTCTGTTTCGTTCTGCCCGGCGCCCGCTTCATGCAAAGCGTGGCTTCCCGGCTCTCCATGAGCCTTTTCACTCTCGCCGGCAGGTTCTGTTTTCGTGTGTCTCGCACCCGCCTTGGGTCTCAGTGCGGTCTGTTTTCGTCCGCCGGCAGCTCTTCCGTTTGTCTTTCTTTCTGCGTGCTCTGCTGCGTGGATTTCTTCTGCGGTGCCTGCGATCCCTGATGTTTCTGATGTTTCTGTGTTGTCCGACGATGTCATTTCGACCAGCTCCGCATGGATCGGTTTCCCCGTCACTTTCGCGGCGGCTGTTTTTGAGCGGGATGATTTTTCCGCAGCTTTCTCGGATGCGACACGACCCGGTGCTTTTTCTGCAGCCGCCTCGGACTCGGCCGAATCTGCTTTTTTCGGCTGCTCATCATCCTTCATGAGAGCCTGCACGAGCTCCGCTTTTTTCATCTTCTGATAGTTTTTCAGGCCAAAAGTTTTGGCAATCTCTCTAAGTTCAGCTACTTTTTTTCCTTTAAGCGCTGACTCATCCATTGTTTTCCACATAAATGGTAAACCCTTTCTCTTTGTCAAAATTAGTAAAGCTTTTCTTTTGGAAAATTAGAATATAAATTAATCTGACTGGTATCAAGATTTCAATTTAAAATTACTACTATAAATATACACTTATTTTTTTGCATACACAATATGCAGTTGGATTATTTTGCAAAAAAAACAGACCCGCGGACGTCCGTAACGGTTCCGTGAGTCTGTCAAAGGTTCTCTTTATGATGCTTTTGGCATGTG
>CAVEWO010000093.1:0-6106 GCA_963619345.1 Bacteroidaceae bacterium | reverse complement strand
CGTCAGTAGTGCCTGCGAATGTCGCCGCCTTGTAAAGCCTTGAGTGATACATCCACTGGTCGAGCACTCTGATTGGGCGTTCCAGTTTCCCCAGATGTGCGACCGAGTCTTCCGTCAGCACGACCATGTCAAACGAACTTATTATCTTGTCTATGCCGTGGTTGATCTCCGGGTCCAGATGATATGGTCTGCCGGCCAGCACCACTGCCTTTTTGTTGTGGTCGCGTGCGTATTTGAGCGAGTATTCTCCCGCTTTCTTGATATCATCCTTGACGCGCTTGTCTTCGGCTCTCGCCATTTTGACAGCGTCTTCGAGCTCCAGTCTGCTCACTCCTGTACGCCTTAACACCTTGTAAAGCTCTCTCACGAGGTTCTCGTCATTGTCATACGGCAGGAACGGATGCGTGAACGTCACACCGTTTTCCTCAAATATATCATCCATGTTTCCTGCGATGACTTCCGGATATGTCGCAACGATCGGACAGTTGTAGTGGTTCGGCGCCGTTTCATCCTCCACTCTCTCGTAGTTGATGCTCGGATAAAAAATCCATTTCGCACCGTGCTCCACGAGCCACTTGATGTGGCCGTGCACCATCTTTGCAGGATAGCACGCCGTATCCGACGAGATAGTTTCCATACCTCTTTCGTACATCTCCTTGCTGGATGCCGGCGAAAGCATCACGCTGAATCCCAGTCTCGTGAACAGCACGAACCAGAACGGATAATTCTCATACATATTGAGGACTCTCGGTATCCCGACCACGCCTCGCTTCGACTCCTCGACTGTCAGAGGCTTGTACCTGAACAGTCTCTTGAGCTTGTATTCGAACAGGTTAGGCAGCTTGTTGGCTTCCTCCGGAGTCTTGCCCTCTCCGCGCTCGCACCTGTTTCCCGTAAAGAATCTCGTTCCGTCGTTGAACTTGTTTATCGTCATGAGACAGTTGTTTTCACAGCCCTTGCATCTGACATGGCTGGTCGTCACGTGGAAAGTGGCGATGTCGTCAGGCGTTATGACTGACGAAACAGTATCCTCGACGTAGTTTTCCCTTGCGATCAGTGCTGCTCCATAAGCTCCCATCAGACCCGCGATATCAGGTCTGACGATGTCCTTTCCGAGTATGTTCTCGATTGCGCGAAGCACAGCGTCATTGAGGAATGTCCCGCCCTGCACGACGATCTTGTCTCCAGCCTCTTCAGGGTTCCTGAGCTTTATCACCTTGTAGAGCGCATTTTTTATTACTGAATAGGAAAGGCCTGCAGATATGTCGCCAATCGTAGCCCCTTCCTTCTGAGCCTGCTTTACCTTCGAGTTCATAAATACGGTGCACCTCGTTCCGAGATCCACCGGAGCCTTTGCAAAGAGCGCTTCAGTTGCAAAGGACTGCACATCCATGTTCACGGATTTTGCATACGTCTCGATGAACGATCCGCAGCCTGACGAACAGGCCTCGTTGAGCATGATGTTGTAGATCGCACCGTCTTTTATACGCATACACTTCATGTCCTGTCCGCCGATATCGAGGATAAAGTCAACGCCCGGCAGGAATTCCTCCGCAGCTTTGTAGTGCGCCATCGTCTCGATCTCACCCAGATCTGCCTTGAATGCAGCCTTTATAAGACCTTCGCCGTATCCCGTCGCCGTCACGTTAGCTATGTATGCCTTGGAAGGCAGCAGTGAATAAAGCTCCTTGAACATGTTCATCGTAGCTTCCAGCGGCTTTCCTTCATTGCCTCTGTAATATGAATACAGCAGGTTTTTTTCATCGTCTATCAGCGCAGCCTTCGTCGTCGTGGAACCTGCATCTATACCTAGGAAGACTCTCCCTCTTGCTTTCTTTATATCTTTTCTCTTTATCCTGTCCTTCTGATGCCTTTCGTGGAATTTTTTATAATCATCCGAATCTGCAAACAGCGGGTCGACATGCTTTGTATCGGAAAGTGCACTCGGATCTGCATTCCCGATTCTGTCTATTATATCTTTAAATTCCACTTCTTCATACTTGACCGAGTTGAGCGCTGCTCCGATCGCAACGAAAAACTTGGAGTCCTCAGGAAATATCACGTCTTCGTCGCCAAGCTCCAGCGTCTCAATGAATCTTTTCCTGAGCTCCGAAAGGAATGACAGCGGTCCTCCCAGAAATGCCACCTTGCCCTTTATCGTATGTCCGCATGCCAGTCCGCTGATAGTCTGATTGACCACTGCCTGGAATATCGAAGCTGACAGATCCTCTATCGGCGCACCTTCGTTGATCAGCGGCTGTATATCTGTCTTCGCAAATACTCCGCACCTCGCAGCGATCGGATATATCATGGTGTGCTTCTTTGCTGCCTCATTGAGTCCTGAAGCATCAGTGTTGAGCAGTGCAGCCATCTGGTCGATAAAAGCTCCGGTACCGCCTGCACATGTACCGTTCATCCTCTGCTCTATAGTCTGTCCGTAAAATGTTATCTTGGCATCTTCGCCTCCGAGCTCTATAGCAACATCAGTCTGAGGTATCAGTGCTTCTACAGCCGCACTGCACGTCACGACCTCCTGCTCGAACGGTATCTTTAGTATGTTCGAAAGAGACAGTCCTCCGGATCCTGTTATTACCGTCCTGAGTTTTATGTCTCCAACCGTTTCATACATCTCTCTTAACATGTCTACAACTGTCTTGAAAACATTTGACATATGTCTTTCATATCTGCTGTATGTGATCTTGTCATTCTCATCCAGCAGCACAAGTTTGACCGTTGTCGAACCGACATCTATTCCTAGTCTCATATTGTATCCTTCCTTTTTAGCAGAATATATATATATGTAAGAAAATTAAATTTTCAACAATTATTCATTTATGATATAATATTTTTATGAAAAGTTCAATCAAAAAAAATACTTTTAAGGCCATCTACCGTTTATTGGATAAAGTTTCTCCAATTAATGGAGACTGCGGCTTATTATGCGGCAGTATCTGCTGCACATATGAATACGAAAACACTGATGACAGCAGTATCAGCGATGCGGCATACGCCGCACCTGACTGCTGCGGCGACACAGACAGAGAGTATCAGGAAACACATGATACCCGAAGCGTTTCCAGTTCTGCGGATGGAGATGATGATTTCTCTCTCGGTATCTATCTTCTTCCCGGTGAGGAAAAGCTCTTTTCCGGTGACGAGGAATGGCTCGGCTGGAGCTGGGCACACGCCGAAGACTACGAGTTTCCCGACAGCTGGCACGGGAAAGTGTATTTCCTGCGATGTCTCAATGCACCTCACTGTGACCGCGCCATGCGCCCTCTGCAGTGCCGGACGTTCCCTCTGGCTCCGCACCTCGACAAAAACGGCGAGCTTTGCATGATATACCAGAACGGACAGCTCCCTTATACCTGCCCGCTCATTACTGATAAAGCAGCGCTCAACGATGACTTCGTCAAAGCCACCTGCACAGTATGGAAGCGGCTTATCGAAGATCCGCTGATCTACGATCTTGTCGAGATGGACTCCGACTGCAGGATCGAAGACGGCGAGGCGATCGAGGTTGTCTGCCGGCAGTCACGACCCAAACAAACCGGGATGCCTGATCTGCAGCCGGCTCTCTGATATTCCCGCCTGCATAAACCGAGTATTTTATTAAAAATAATACCAATAGCACAGCTTTTCCTTGTGCCATTGGTATTTCTGTTTCTAAAAACACTTGATTTTCCGAAACAAGACCGGTATATGAAGACCGCCGCACCTGTATCGGATCGTTCCTACATCATATCCTTTATTATATCCAGACGCCTTATATCTTTTCTGTACACATATCTGAACGATACCGCAAAATACACAACGCCTATCAGCTCAGCAAGCGGGAATGAGTACCATACCAGATCGAGTCCTGCTATCGATGCGAATATCCATGCAATAGGAAGTATACCTATCAGCTGCCTGAGCAGCGATCCCCACAGGCTGAGGAATCCATGCCCTATAGCCTGGAACACCGACGATGTCATTATACCGAATGCCGCCGGCAGGAAGCAGAGACTTATCGTCTTCAGCGCGGGCACTCCTATGTCATACATAGCCTGGTTTCCTGTGGAATTGAAAATCGCCAGCAGCTGGTGAGGTATCGTCTGGAACATCACAAGCCCTATGCCCATTATCACAAGTGCCGTAAAAACACTTTTTTTGTATGTCTCCATGAGTCGTTTCCTGCTCCTTGCGCCATAATTGAATCCCATTATAGGCAGAACACCCTGATTGAGCCCGAATACAGGCATGAATATGAACGACTGCAGCCTTCCGTAAACGCCCATTACAGCAACTGCTGTCTCAGTGAGACCTCCCAGTATCAGATTCATGCCGAACTGCATCACGGATGTTATCGACTGCATCAGTATAGACGGCATACCCACGGCATATATATCCCTGAGCACTCTGCCCTGAACCTTCCATCCGTACAGCTTTACATGCACGGCATGCTTCTTTGCAAAAAGGAAATATTGTCCCAGGCACATCGAAACCATCTGACCCAGAACAGTCGCCAGAGCTGCACCTGTGACCCCTGTTTCAGGAAATGGTCCGATACCGAATATCAGAACAGGATCCATGATGATATTTGTCAAGGCGCCGCATATGCTGCATAACATAGGTATCTTCATGTTCCCTGTCGACTGCAGGATCTTCTCTGTAGTGATCTGCACTATCGAAAACAGTGAGCCTACGGTTATGATGAACATGTATTTTTCTCCGTTTTCGATAATATAAGGTGTGTCCGACATCAGGCGCATCATCGGTCCTGAAAGGAATATACCTATCAGCGCAAAAAATAGCCAGTTGAAAAATGAGAGTCTGTAACCATGGCTTGCCGCCATGTCAGCTTCTTCGTAACGCTGCGCACCCAGTCTTCTGGATATAAGAGAATTGATCCCGACACCGGTCCCAACTGCCACAGAAATTATGAGCATCTGCACCGGGAATATGTAGGTTACCGCAGCAAGTGCCTGTTCACTTATCATCGAAACGAAAAAACTGTCTACCACATTATAAAAGGCCTGTATGAACATCGACAGTACTGCAGGCCATGACATATGGAAGATCAGCCTTCCGACAGGCATTTCACCCATCTTGCTCGTATTATCCGGATTGTTCATTTTGTCATTGCTTTCCATTTTGAATTCCTCGTATTCATTTTTTACTGATTTATGCTTATTTTCTCGCAACCATAAAAATTTGCCTAAAATACATTAGGCAAATTCAAATCTGGTATCTATGTTACATACTACCATTCTATAGTATGAAAATCAATACCTGCCATTGAGAAATATCCAGCGTTTTGTCGGGAAATATCCGGCGGGCGTAAAGCATCCCTTATTCTGCGCCGGTCAGCAGCATGTACATGCTGTCCGTGCAGTCATGCAGCACGTCTGCAGGAACTGTTCAGCATGCATCCAACATCAGTCCTTTGACTTGTAAAAAAGCCTGCAGTGACAGTATCCTTCAAAATCCGGATCCGCGATCTGCTCCCTGAACTCCTTGCAGACACACTTGTTCTCCGGGATCATCTCCACGCGGCACGGGCAGTATCCGTTTTTCTGTCTGAGTCCTTCTCTGATCATATCCACTATTTCTCTGTTTTCGTTTTCTCTTACAGCCATGGCGTATCCCTCCGATCCTTTATCTTTCGTCTGCTGCACATTGCAGGAACACCTCTGCCCTATACGAAAGCAACTATATTTCCACAATGTCCATACTCATAGAATTTCATCTTTTACCTTCCTTGATTCATGTTTCAGTTATGATTTTCAATCTGTACTATTTAAGTATATTATATACATGAACCGATATAATGCAAGCATTTTTGCAAAAACTGCAGCTATTTATCTGCATTTTTTCGTGATCCATCGAAAAAAGCTGCGATCCTGCCGAAAAATCCGGCATGTGTTTTCTGCGGTACCGGCATCTTGTAAATGTCGTGGAGCGTTTTGTCCATGAACTCCTGCTGGCTGTCCAGCACCACCGCCTCGCCTTCGCATTTTCGTATATACGATCCATCCGGCTGCATCAGGCTCGCCTTGGCCTTGTCTGCAAGCTGCACCTTTAGGATGCGTATCAGCTGCCGCTTTATATCCTCGTCATACAC
>CAVEWO010000092.1:0-6116 GCA_963619345.1 Bacteroidaceae bacterium | reverse complement strand
CAATATGACAAATGAGGTCGCAGAAAACAACGGTATGGTATGCGGCGGCACGATGAAGCTCTGGCTAGAGCCCTGCCTGCCTTAAGTCGCCTTGATTTGCCGTATCTTTACTTCAGGAGGATAATGATATGTCAAAACCAAAAGCTCTGATAGCGATGAGCGGCGGTGTCGATTCCAGCGTTGCCGCTCTTCTGATGAAAGAAAAAGGATATGAATGCATCGGTGTTACCATGCGCCTTTTCGAAAATGAGGATGCCGGTTTATGCAGAAAAAATACGTGCTGCTCACTCGATGACGTCGAGGATGCACGTGCGGTGGCCTTTTCCATGGATATCCCGTACCACGTGTTCAACTTTGCAGACAGATTCAGAGAAGATGTGCTGAACCGGTTTGTCTCAGCCTACGAAAACGGCTCAACACCGAATCCGTGTATCGACTGCAACCGCTATCTCAAATTCGATCAGCTGTTTCTCCGCGCCAGAGAGCTGCACTGCGATAAAATAGTTACAGGGCACTATGCGCGGATCGCCCAGGATCCCGATACCGGCCGCTTCCTGCTGAAACGCTCTGCAGACCGCAGCAAAGACCAGACGTATGTGCTCTATTCGATGACTCAGGAACAGCTGGCACATACGTTTTTCCCTCTTGGGGATATGGAAAAGCCCCATGTGCGCGCCCTGGCGGATGCGCACGGTTTCGTGAATGCAAGGAAGCACGACAGTCAGGATATCTGTTTCGTGCAAAACGGCACGTACGCTGATTTCATAGAGCATTACACAGGCCGGACTTATCCTCCCGGTGATTTCATCGATATGGACGGGAACGTGCTGGGAAAGCACAATGGGATCATCCGATACACCATCGGTCAGCGCAAAGGTCTGGGACTCGCTCTTCCTGCTCCTATGTACGTCTGCCGGATAGATCCGGACAGCAACATCGTGCAGCTCGGATATTCCGAGGATCTGTTCACGAGTACGCTTTATGCAAAAGATATGAATCTGATTTCGGTGGACTCTCTTGAGAAGCCCATGCGTGTAAAGGCAAAGGTGCGTTACAGGCAGCCGGAGCAGTGGGCTACAGTCGTACAGACAGATGAACACACGATAAAAGCTGAGTTTGATGAACCGCAGCGGGCAGTAACTAAAGGTCAGGCACTCGTCCTCTACGACGGCGACACAGTAGTAGGCGGCGGAACTATATGCTGAATGAAGGCCGATGGATTCGAAAAATCTCCCGTTATCCCTGATGCGGTTCCTGCCCCGACTTGTAATCATGCACGAGAATTTTTCACACTGATTTATGCTGAGTCTGGTATAATAACAATGCTGAGTGCAATACCGCACATAAGCTTATCACAATTTCAAGAAATCAAGAGGAGACCAGCATGAGAATTTTTGAAAGCAGAACCGGAAACACCATCAACCTGAGATTAAGAGGAAGATTGGAAGTCAACACCGCACCATATCTCCGGGAGGTTATGGAAAAAATCAATCCCGAAAAAGAACAGCTTGTACTGGATCTTTCGGAACTGGAGTACATCTCTGCGGCAGGGGTCAGAGAATTGATGATATGCCAAAGCAGGATGGGTGAAGACAAGATAAACATTATTAATATATCTGAAACACTTATGGATGTTTTTGAACTTACCGGATTTGATGAAATTCTGCCGGTATCAAGAAAAGATGTTCAAATGCCGTCATATATGGGCGTGTCATTCAAATCGCTGCTGGAACGAAAGGCCGCTACTAAAGGAGACAAGGTCGTACTGGTGGATTGTGACAGCAGCTGGACATGGAGCCAAATCAACAAATGTGCGCAGATCATGGCTGTTGATCTGTCATATATGGGTATAAAAAAAGGAACACGGGTAGGGTTATGCGGCGTAAATTCAGTAGGCTGGATAATATGTTTCTTCGCACTGCAGAAACTTGGTGCCATGGCGATACTGCTGAATTTTGCACACAAACCGGCTGAAATCGCAAAAATTTCAGTTCTCGGAGATATCGAGTATTTCTGCTATGGTCATATGACATCCATGACAGACGAGTTCACATATATCAAAGAAGTGAGAGCCTGTGAGAATAACAGGATATCGAAATTCTTCAGTATACAGAATCCGATGATGTACCTGCAGCGTCTGGGTGAATACGAAATCGTCAAAGACTATTACCACGAACCGGTAGAGGCTGATGCTCCAAGTGTTATGCTTTACACCTCGGGTTCCACAGGCACTCCTAAAGGAGTTATTCTGTCTTCATATAATCTGCTGCGTTCCGCCGACGTAAGCCGTGAGGCACAGCATCTGACTGAAAATGACAGACTGTGCCAGGCTCCGCCGCTTTTCCATATATTCGGCCTCGTGTTCGGACTTCTTTCATTCCTGCTGGCCGACGCAAAGGTCTATCTGCCGAAAACCGTGCACAGTTCCGAACTGCTCAGAACTATCGAGGAAAACAAATGCACAGTTTATCATGCAGTGCCGACAATGATGCTGATGCTGCTGGAAAGCCGTGGCTTTACACCTGAAAAAGTAGAATCTGTC
This sequence comes from Bacteroidaceae bacterium, assembly GCA_963619345.1. Lineage (GTDB taxonomy): Bacteria > Bacillota > Clostridia > Peptostreptococcales > Anaerovoracaceae > Lentihominibacter. Next base: position 3,574 of record CAVEWO010000092.1, on the reverse strand, counting down.
CGCTGCTCTATGCTGGCAGGAGCACCTACCAGCCCTTCCCAGATGGAGCATATGCAGCAAATGATGCCGGGCAACCACTTCATGCAGGTCTACGGTCTCAGTGAAATCGCACCTGCCACTATCACAGAATACGGCGACACCCAGGATCACCTTCTCAATTCCGTGGGAAAACCTGTTATCTGCTGTGAATTGATGATAAGAAATATAAACACCGGCAGGGAATGTGCTCCGGGAGAAATGGGCGAAATACTGATAAAAGGCTTCAACATGATGCTGGGGTACTATAAACTGCCATACCATAGTCAGCCGATAGACATGGACGGATGGCTTCACTCCGGCGACCTGGGGCTGATAACAGAAGACGGCTACCTGAAAATTTCCGGAAGACTTAAAGAACTAATAATCAGGGGCGGCGAAAACATCATTCCTAATGAAATAGCTGATGCCGTAGTTAAACTGGATAATGTTGAAGATGCCAAGATAGTTGGTGTACCAAATGAATTCTACGGAGAGGAAGTCGCTGCCTGCATCAGACTCAGGAAAAACGCCGTATTCGATGAAGATGAAGCAAGAAAACTGCTGTCCGAGAAGCTGGCCAGATACAAAATCCCAACATACTTCTTCTGCTATGACAATTTCCCGACATTACCGAGCGGCAAAATGGACAGCGTCCGCCTGAAAAAGGAAGCTGCAGAAAAAGCTGCCGCGATATGATTTACAGTAAAGTAATCCTATTTACTGTGATATGCAAAAAACATGCACAATGCGGCACTGACGGTTTATTTTCCGCCTGTGCCGCAGTTCGTTTCAATTACTGTAAAGAACTAATGGCTTTAAATCATGCCGTGAAAAGCCACGCTGTCCGCTCCGCCAATTATTCCTCACATGCATTGAATAAGCATTAAACCGCTCCGCTTTGACTATTAGTTTCTCTCGTGGACTTCAAAATCACTCTGCGGATGCTTGCATATGGGACATATGAAGCCCTCCGGCAGTTCTTCACCGACATATTCATATCCGCAGATTCTGCAGCGCCATATCGTCTGTCCGCCATCCGCCGCCCCGGCAGACTCTGCACTGTCTGTTCCTGCAGCAGGCTGCGGTTTTATATTCTCATGATAATATTCATATGTTGCGGATGCCGTCTCGCTCAGTACTTCCATGTCTGTAATCTCACCGACAAACATCGTATGCGAGCCCAGATCCTCCATCTTATTTACTTTCACAGATATGAAAGCATTCGTCCCCTTTGTAATGTAGTAAATGCCGTTTGCACCGCGGGCACATTCTGCAAAATTCTTAAATTTGTCAACGTTTTGCCCTGACTGAAAGCCGAAATGTTTAAACAGATCAAACGATGCTTCCCTGCTCAGAATCGACACCGTGAATTCTCCGGTACGCCTGATCATGTCATGTGTAAAATTCAGCTTATTCACACAGATACTAATCTGATTCGGTTCAGATGCCGCCTGAATTGCGGTATTGATGATGCATCCGTTGTCTTTATCTCCATCTCTTGCAGTCAGGATGAATAATCCGTAACTAAGCTTGTGCATTACTCTCTGATCCATAATCACACCTCTCTTTTTTTTGCCCTGCACGCAGGGCAGATTCCCTTGAAGAAAATATCGTAATCCAGAAACTCCATTCCATTCGTGCTGCGGATTTTTTCTTTGAGATCCGGCAGATCATCCATGTCAACATCTGACACGTCACCGCACCTGACACATCTTACATGATAGTGTTTTTTTAATGTAAAATCAAAACGATCCGGTCCGTCCGGGACTTCAACTCTGCGAACATCTCCCTCCTCTGCAAGGATACCCAGATTTCTATATACGGTGCCCTTGCCTATAGAAGGGTATTCTTTCTTTATAATTTCGTATACTTCATCTGCTGTCAGATGCCGCTTCAGCTCCCTCACTGTTTTGAGAACAAGTTTTTTCTGGACTGTAGTCCTCCTTTCCATCTTTCCTCCTTATTAAGATTATTTCTTAATAAGGAGTCTATATTATTGAGATGCACTTGTCAATAATTAATTTCACAATCGGCAGTCACGCCTGCTTTGTCCTGAAGACCGGATTGACAAACTGCCGATTAGTGATATAATCGGTGTCAATACAGATGTATCGACATAGAAAGACGCCGCAGGATGACACATGTCGGTCAATTAAGCTGCGGATATATTGACATCTCGGTAACCTGCAGATATGTCAGCATCGAATTAATTTCATAATTTTATGAACAGAGAGGTGTAATATGGAAAATAAAAAAACAGCAATCTTAGTGGTAGATATGCTTAATGATTTTGTGACCGGGGCACTTAAATGTGACAGAGGGCTGGCGATAGTTCCTAAAACTGCAGAGCTGCTGAAGGAGGCTCGCAGGAATAATGTAGCAGTTATTTTCTGCAATGATGCTCATATCAAGGATATTGATCTGGAATTCAAGGTATGGGGAGAACATGCAGTTGCCGGCACATACGGAGCTGAAGTCATTCCGGAACTTGAACTTTGTGAAAAAGATTATGTGGTTCCCAAGAGAAGGTACAGCGGATTTTTCCATACTGACCTCGATCTGCTGCTGAGAGAGCTTGATATTGACACAGTTATCATGACAGGTCTCCATACACATATGTGCGTGAGACATACGACAGCTGATGCATTCTGCCTGGGATACAAAATTGTGGTTGCATCGGATGCGACTGACAGCTTTACAGAAGAAGATTACAACGGCGGCCTAGATTATCTCAAAACAGTATACGGCGCAGAGGTATACACTGTAGATGAGCTCATAAAAATGTTCGAATCATAGAATGATGCTATACATAATGATGCACTGCGAAAGTCAAACTTTATCAGCGAGACAGTTTCTGCTGCCTCGCTGTTTTTTTCGGCTGCGCCAGCAAAGCAGCTGCCGCATTAAAGAGATGTATCATTAATGCGGCAGTACAGCAAAATACCATATTAAACATAATCATACGCAATATTCAATGCGTAAAAATCAATCCCTGCAGACATATACGTTTACCGGAATGCCAAGCGTCTTAATCAGCAGTAGTATTCCATCGGATAAGTCAGATACTCATTAGGATAAAGCTGGTCAGCCGTAACATAACCGGATGGTGCACTGATCAGAGCTGGCAGACGATTTACGACAGTAGCGCATGTGTGTTCAACAGTTGCAGGTTTTACAACATGGAATTCAGTATCAGGTTCGCCCGAAATCTTCCAGTCACACATATCTCCGTCTTCAGGACCATAAACCTTTCCTATGGTTTCTTCCTCAACAACGATTCCCTGCATAGTTTCTATCGTTACAACAGCCGACATACCGATACAGCGACCTGCTTCAATAGTCTTGTTCAGCGTTTCTGAATAAATATCCTCTTCAACAATATACGGGACATTCTTCTGCGTGATAGATTTGATTGTCAGGCCCAGTTTATTGCAGATAGCCTCACTGGCATTCCAGGCATATGACGGCTCAAACACCTCAGGATGTGCGATCTGCTGTTCGAACTCCTCCGCAGTAAGGTCGCAGCCGTGTGCATTGGCCAGTGCAAGCCCATATT
>CAVEWO010000091.1:0-6118 GCA_963619345.1 Bacteroidaceae bacterium | reverse complement strand
ATGTCAGTAAACAGAGATCCTATTTTGAAGAGATGCAGATCCCTTCAGATCGATCCTAGCCACTTAGGTATTTTTAAGGAATCAAAGAGAGCTCCTCAGAGAAGCATGAAGAAGATGAGCGAATACGGCTTACAGCTTCGTGAAAAGCAGAGAGCAAAGTTTATCTATGGAGTTCAGGAAAAGCAGTTCCGCAACACATTTGAAAAAGCAGCAAAGAAAAAGGGTATCACTGGTGAAAACCTTTTGATCATGCTTGAAAAGAGATTAGACAACGTAGTTTACAGAATGGGACTTTCGACTACGAGAAGAGAGGCTAGACAGCTGGTTGTACACAGTCACTTCCTCGTAAACGGCAAAAAGGTAAATATTCCTTCATATCAGGTTAAGCCTGGAGACGTTATCAAGGTAAAGGAAAAGAGTGTAAGCTCACCTAAATTCCAGGAGATAAAAGACATGACAGTAGGTCTCCCTGAGTGGCTGACTGTTGACAGAGAAAAGCTTGAAGGAAAAGTAGTAGCAGATCCTACAAGAGAACAAATCGATACACCGATCGCTGAACACTTAATCGTCGAATTGTATTCCAAATAGTCCATTTACTGATCGCTACAGTTTTGGAATGAAAAGGAGGGTTTTGAGTGATAGAAATCGAAAAACCAACAATCGAATGTATTTTTTCAGACGAAGACGTCAATTACGGAAAATTCGTTGTAGAGCCTCTTGAGAGAGGGTACGGCACGACCCTTGGAAACAGCCTGAGAAGGATACTTCTCAGCTCGCTTCCCGGTGTTGCGGTGACATCTGTAAAGATCGACGGTATCCTTCATGAGTTTTCTACGATCCCGGGTGTAAAGGAAGATGTTACAGAAATCATCCTTAACCTTAAAAAGCTTGCGATAAAGCTTAACGGCGAGAATACAAAAAGAGTGCTTATCAACTCGATAGGTCCAAAAGAAGTGACTGCAGCAGATATCCTGGGTGATTCTGATGTAGAGATCTTCAATCCGGATCTTCATATCGCAACTCTCGAAGAGAACGCTACTCTGATCATGGAGATAAATCTTGCGAGAGGCAGAGGATATGTTCCTGCAGATATGAACAAGGATGAAAACACGCCGATATCAGTTATCCCTACAGACTCGATATACACACCTGTAAGGAAAGTGAACTTTACAGTTCAGAATACGAGAGTAGGACAGGTAACTGACTATGACAAGCTCATCCTTGAAATCTGGACAGACGGATCAATAACTCCGAGCGAAGGAGTATCTATAGGCGCTAAGATCATGCAGGAGCATCTTAACCTGTTTGTAGAGCTTACAGATTCGACCGAAAATATGGAAATCATGGTTGAAAAGGAAGAAAACCAGAAAGAAAAGGCACTCGAGATGACTATCGAGGAGCTTGAGCTTTCAGTTCGTTCTTTCAACTGCCTCAAGAGAGCTGCGATAAACACTGTTGAGGAGCTTACTCACAGAAGTGAGGAAGACATGATGAAGGTAAGGAACCTGGGTAAAAAGTCATTAGATGAAGTTAAGCACAAGCTTGAAGAGTTAGATTTAAGTCTCAGGCAGAGTGACGAATAGTAAAAATAATCATAGGAGGATGCAGTGATGCCAGGATATAGAAAATTAGGCAGATCTTCAGCTCATAGAAAAGCTATGCTGAGAAATCTGGTTACAGATCTGCTCAGAGAAGGCAGAATCACAACTACTGACACTAGAGCTAAAGAAGCCAGAAGACAGGCAGAAAAAATGATAACACTTGCAAAGCGCGGAGATCTTCACGCAAGAAGACAGGTGCTTGCATATGTATATGATGAATCTGTTGTAACTAAATTATTTGATGAGATCGCACCTAAGTACGAAGACAGACAGGGCGGTTACACAAGGATTCTCAAGTTAGGACCAAGGAGAGGCGACAACGCTGAAATGGTATTCCTTGAATTAGTTTAGCAATCAGCTAAAAAATCAATATCGACTGGATAGAGGCGCGGGATCTATCAGTACTCTGCAAGCGGATCGGCAAAGGGAGTCGAAGCGATGCACAGAGGAAAGGAGATCCTGCCGAAGGATCCTGATACCCTGGCAGGATCCTGGGCCGTCGTATAATATGCGGCGGACTGTCACATTAGTGGAGCGCTGTCCGTGGGAAATAACGTATGAATTTTATATGCCATGGATGATGCGCTGCGCATTGCCCATGGTTTTTTCTTTAAGCAGGAAAACGCCGGGACGGCTAGGCAGCATAATGATTTGCAGTATGATAAGTATAATAAAAATCACATTAAGGAAAACGCAATTTATTTTGGAGGAAAAAATGAGTAATTTTAGAAGCAGAGTAAGCCGCATAATAATGCTGGCTGCAGTGTTAGTAATGGCATGTCCGTTATTCGCATTTGCAGAGGAGGCAGCAGAAGAGCCGGCTTTGTATGCTACATGGTGGGCGGTAGTCCCGCCGGTTGCAGCTATACTGCTTGCACTTATAACTAAAGAAGTATACAGCTCACTGTTTATTGGTGTTGTTATCGGCGGCGTGCTGTATGCAGGAAATTTTGAAGGAACACTGACGCATGTTGTCAGTGACGGTATCGTAGTATCACTGGCTGATTCATATAACGTAGGAATACTGATGTTCCTGGTGATCCTGGGTGTAATAGTGGCACTGCTCAACAAGTCAGGCGGCTCAAAAGCATTCGGTGTGTGGGCTAGTGAACATATAAAGACGCAGGCTGGAGTCCAGTTTGCTACTATCGTACTTGGAATACTGATTTTCGTGGACGATTATTTCAACTGTCTGACAGTAGGAAGCGTAATGTCGCCGCTGGCAGAGGAAAAGGGAGTTCCAAGAACAAAACTTGCATACCTTATAGATGCAACAGCAGCACCGGTATGTATAATAGCGCCTATATCATCATGGGCTGCGGCAGTAACGGGGTTCGTTGAAGGCGAAAACGGGTTTACACTTTTCATCAAGGCGATACCGTTCAATTTTTATGCTCTGCTGACTATCGCAATGATGTTCCTGATAGTAGGGATGAAGTTCGATTACGGCAAGATGAGAGAATATGCAGATAAGCTCCAGGAGTCAAAGGCTGATGATGTTCAGGAAATGACTGCAGAAAAAGCTTCGCACAGAAGAGAGGGAAAAGTGATAGACCTTGTTATTCCGATCATTATCCTGATCATTGCATGCATCATCGGCATGATATATACTGGCGGATTTTTCAGCGGAACAGGTTTTGTAGAGTCCTTCTCGGGCTGCGACGCATCAGTTGGCCTTTCTCTGGGAAGTATAGTTGCACTGATCGTTATCGTCATAATTTATGTAGCAAGAGGCGTGCTTGGTTTCAAAGAGAGCATGGACTGCATACCGGAGGGCTTTAAGGCTATGGTTGCGCCTATCCTTATCCTGACGCTTGCATGGACACTCAAGGCAATGACTGACAGCCTCGGCCTGGCAGAATTCGTATCAACAGCTACAGAATCAGTGGCAGGAACATTCATGAGTCTGCTGCCGGCAATAATCTTTGCTATTGGATGCGGACTTTCATTTGCATCAGGAACATCATGGGGCACATTCGGCATACTGATCCCTATTGTTGTAGAGGTGTTCCAGGGAAGCGACGAGCAGCTTATGATCATATCGATCGCAGCATGTATGGCAGGAGCTGTATGCGGAGATCACTGCTCACCTATTTCAGACACAACTATCATGTCAAGTGCAGGAGCAAGATGCAATCACGTTGCCCATGTAACGACGCAGCTGCCGTATGCGATAACAGTTGCAGCGATATCTTTCGTGACATATATAATCGCAGGATTTACAAGAAGTGCATGGATATCACTTCCGGCAGGCGTTATTATACTTATCGCAGTACTTGTTTTCATCAAGAAGAATCAGAAGCCGCTCAAGAGCGAGGCTGCAAAAGCATAAAATATTGCTTTTGAACGATCTGAACGATTGATGAAAACGATAATAAAAAATAAAACGGAGACACCTGATCAGAACTGACTGATACGGTATCTCCGTTATTTTTTGCAAAGCCTGCACATGCAGCTTCTTTGGCATTTTGCAAGACCTGCATGTGTGCGGCGCATTGGGATTTATAGCAAAGCTGCAGCTGCGCAGTTTTTACAATACTTTCGGTTTATCGCTCATATACGATCTCACCGTCGATCACTGTCATATCGGCTTTTACCGACTTGATCTTCTCGACAGGGGTTTCGAGGATGTTTTCAGACAGTACGACGAGATCAGCAAGCTTGCCCGGCTCGATACTGCCCTTTATATCCTCTTCGAGAGAAGCATAAGCTCCATTGTAGGTGTACATCCTGATCGCATCCATGATGCCGATGCACTGTCCCTGACCGGCAACGGTGCCGCTGCACTTGTCGGCTCTTGTCATAGCTCCGTAAAGTCCGATCATAGGGTCGGCAGCGATAACCGGCGAATCCGAGCCGAGCGCAGCGATGATGCCGTTATCCAGATAGGATTTCAGAGGGAACATGTAGTTGACTCTGCTGCCGTAATATTTTACATATATCTCAGCATTCTCATTGAAGAATCCGGGGTTTGGTATCGGCACGATACCGGCTTTTTTTATACGGGCGAGAAGTTCTTCGCTGATGATGCCGCAGTGCTCTATTCTGTGTCTGCATGGACGCGGGTTCTGAGCCATTGCTCGTTCGATAGACGTCAGTATGACGTTTACAGCAGCGTCGCCGACAGCGTGCGCAGAAACGTTGAAACCGGCATTGTGAGCTTTTATGATGATATCGTCAGCTTCTTCCTGTGTGTAAAGCTGTATACCTTTGAGGTCAGGGTCGTGGCTGTAAGGTTCTGTAGTCGCGCAGGAAGGACCGCTGGTGCTTCCATCGATCAGGATCTTGACATGACCGAGTCTGAAATGCTCGTCACCCAGGCCGCCGTGGATGCCTGTCGAAATGAAACGGTTGACCCATTCAATAGTTTTTTCTTTTCCATATGCATGGTAAAGCAGATTGTACATGCGGACTTTGATCAGACCGCTGCGGCAGGCTTCCTGATAAAGGCCTATAGTATCCTCGCCGTAAAAGCTGCCGTCGTGCATGCTGGTGACGCCGAAGCTCAGCAGGATGTCATTCGCTGCTTTGAATGATTTCATATATTCTTCTTCTGTGTAAATGACCTTGTCCCACATATAAGTGCAGGCTCTTTCCTTCAGAAGCCCGGTCATACGGCCGTTTTCGTCAACGACAACCTCTCCGGGAGCAAACATTTCAGGTCCTGTGATACCGCCGGCTTCAAGCGCCAGCGTGTTGTAGACGCCCATGTGCAGACAGCATCTTGTCAGCTGCACAGGGTTGTCAGGAGCTGCCTCGTCCAGCTCATCGCGGGTCGGATGCCTTCCCTCTGCGAGCTTGCTCTGCTCATAGCCGGTAGCTTTGATCCATGCGCCGTTTGGTGTCTTTGCCGCAGCCTCGCGGATCTTTTCCTGTATCTGCTTTATGCTCGTGACGTCGTTGCTGTTGCAGTCGATTATCACGGCTGCATTCTGACCTGTCATCCCCAGATGCATATGTGAATCGATGAAGCCGGGAAGCAGTGCTCGGCCGTTAAGATCGATAACTTTCGTGTTTTCACCCTGCCACATCTGGACGCCTGCATCGTCTCCGACATAAACGATCCTGTTCCCTTTTACTGCAGCGGCTTCACATATGGAGTTTTCTTCATCCACAGTTACAACGACACCGTTCCTGAAAACCATGTCGGCATACATTGAAAGTGATTTATTCATGGTATCATACCTCCTTTTGCAAATCAGCAGATCCTGCATTAGTTTTAAAGCGGCTCGCAGTGATGCTGAGCCGCCTGTTTTTCAGTGCAGAAAATTTCTGTGCTACTTTCAATATTGTTGTTTTTATAATGTTCCCCGGCAGGATGCCGGAGTTTGTATTTTTATATTTCTTCGGCTTCCTCGTAAAGCTGATCCATGATGTAGTCAGGGAAGAATTTGCGCAGTGTTTCCTCTGAAGCCGGCTTTGTGAACAGACTTACGATGATGAACACCGGCAGATTTACGAGAAGTCCCCATATCCCTGCATGTACGAAAAGCGGATTAGGCCACACTATATTGAAC
>CAVEWO010000090.1:0-6146 GCA_963619345.1 Bacteroidaceae bacterium | reverse complement strand
TTTTTGCAGGACTTTCGGATATCTCTGTCGGTGAGAGAGAGGGCGTGAGGAGAAAGCCCTATCCCGACAGCGTGCTGCATGTGCTCGATTCACTTGGAGTGAAAAAGGAAGACGCTGTATATATCGGTGATTCGGAGGTCGATATAAAGACTGCGAGAAACGCAGGTATAGACGAGATAGCAGTAGAGTGGGGATTCCGCGACAGCGAATATCTCAGGGTTCAAGGCGCAAAAGTACTGGTGAAGACACCTGCTGAGCTTTACACGATGCTTAAACGGGATGCATGAACAGTAACACACGAACAGGTACTGCGATATCAAACGGGAGGGAATATGTTAACGAAAATAGCTGACAATATATATAAAAAGGTAGTGCCGCTGCCGAACAATCCGCTGAGAGAGATCAACGCATACATAATAACCGGCGAGAAGCCGGGAGACAAGAGTCTGCTGATCGATACGGGATTCAACAGGCCGGAATGCGAAGAAGCGCTGCAGAGCGCTTTTGATGAGCTGAAGATCAGCAAGGTGGACGTGTTCATCACGCATCTGCATTCGGATCACTGCGGTCTTGTACCTAAATTTGCAAAGAAAGACAGCATCATCTATTCGGGAGAAACGGACGGAGAGCTGATGAATTTTGAAGCGGGAAATCTATACTGGGCGATACTGGACGATATGTTCCTGAAGTTCGGGTTCCCGAAAGCTGAATTCGGAAGAAATACCGACATACATCCGGGAAGAAAGTACGTGCATGATTCAAAGATAGACTTTACATATGTGAATGAAGGAGATGTGCTGGAGTATGGCGGCTACAAGCTGAAAGCGATACTCACGCCGGGCCATACGCCGGGTCACATGTGTCTGTACGATGAAGACAAGAAAATATTTTTCTGCGGAGATCATATCCTTGGCACGATCACGCCGAACATCACTATAGAGCTCGGAGCGGACAACCCGCTGAAATCTTATCTGGACAGCCTTGCAAAGGTGGAAAAGCTCGACGTGGATCTGCTGCTGACAGCTCATGGAACGCCTGTTGTGGACATGTATGCGAGGATAAATGAGCTTTACAGGCATCACGAAGACAGGCTCGCTGAAGCGGAATATATCCTGGGCGACGAATGGAAGACGCCTTATGAGGTGGCCAGAGATATGACATGGGAGATCGACTGCAGGAACTGGGATGAATTCCCTGCTCCTCAGAAATGGTTCGCGACAGGCGAGGCGATATCGCATCTGCAGTATATGTATTATTCGGGCAGGATCCTTCGCGATGAAATAGACGATATATATCATTATCATAAAAAGGCAGAATAGAGGAACTTATGACGGAAAGCACAACAGGCAGGATTTTTATTACAGGAGATAAGCACGGCTCGACACTTCCTTTTTTCGGACTTCATGAAAAGGGTGAGATGTGTGAAAACGATGTGCTCATAATCGCAGGCGACGCAGGATACGTATGGAATGATGACTATATATACAAGCTCGAGACGCTGCAGCAGCTTTTCCCGGGGATAATATCGTTCATCGATGGAAACCATGAGAACCATACGCTGCTCAGCAGCATGGAGGTCATGGAATGGAATGGCGGCAGAGTGCACAGAGCAGGCGAGCGTGTGTATCACCTGATGCGAGGCGAGATCTATTCGATATACGGCAGCAATATATTCACGTTCGGCGGAGCCAGATCGAACGATATCGACAGACGTACAGAAGGCGAGAGCTGGTGGAGAGAGGAAGAACCGGATGCCGAGGAAATGGAGTACGGCAGAAGGCAGCTGCTGGACAGCATTGACAGGATAGATTACGTCATCACTCACGAGACCCCGAGCTTTGCAAGAGACTCGATCTCGCGCTTCAAGGAGATAGCGCCGGATTATCATCTTCCGGGTATACTGGATGAGTGGTACGAGGAGATCTCAAATGGCAAAAGGTTCAGGAAATGGTATTTCGGGCATATGCATGTGGATCAGCAGATCGCACCGGATCTGCGTGCGATACACAATGACATACTGGTGCTGGGCGAGGAAACTCGGATCAGATGGGCATAATATTAGATTTTTGTTACAAAATTCGTATTTTTGTACGATATGAAGGCTGAAACACAAAATCATTGCACATTAATTAGTATATATACCATATACTTCTCGCGAGGTGTATGGTATATTTAACATACAGTTAACATGAATGAGTATTTTGATATTTTGGAAGGAGGCGTATTTATGGCAGCTAAATCATGCTCATCTTTTATCATTGCGGGTTCAGAGACAAAGACGGGCGATATAATATTTGCCAAGAACAGCGACAGACCATTTAATGAATCACAGCCACTGATATATTATCCTGCACAGGACTATCCTGAAGGAACATTTACAGAGTGCTCCTTTATAAAGATCCCGCAGGTGAGACATACATATGCATGCATCGGCTCAAAGCCTCATTTCTTCTGGGGGTTCGAACACGGTGTCAATGAGTTCGGTCTTATGATAGGTAATGAACAGGTATCAGGCCGTGAGATCCCGGAAAGAAGATGGGGACTGATCGGTATGGATATCCTCAGACTTGCACTGGAAAGAGCGAAGACTGCAAGAGAAGCTATCGAAGTCATTGACGAGCTCCTTACTGCTATAGGTACAGGCGGAGCACCGGGACACAGGATCACGCCGTTCAACAGCAACTTCATCGTTTCTGACCCGAATGAATCGTTTACATTCGAATCACATCAGAGAAAATGGGTAGCTAAGAAAGTTGATCGCTATGCATACATCGGAAACTGCTATTCTATCCAGGAGGATTACGACCTGATCGCGGACGGAGCTATAGAAGAAGCCTGCGAAAAGGGCTGGTGGCATCCGGAAGTGCCGTTCAATCCTGCAAAGGCATGGACTGTTGACGAGCTTATGTATGATGAATCGGAAGGCTTTGTAAGATGGGCCAGAGTCGGCAGACTTATTTCGGATAAAGTAAATGCAGGGCACAAGATGGATATAAGAGATGCTATGAGCATCCTCAGAGACCACTATGACGGAGTACCTGAGCTTCAGTCGATATTCAGCAAAGCTGCGAACAAGACTTGCTCGATCTGTACACATCCGGGCGGTGTTGGCTATGGATGCGCATCAGCAGCAAGTACTGTAACTGTGCTGAGAAAAGACGTTCCGGACGAACTGAGATTCACATACTGGGGAAGCATGGCACCTCCGTGCTGCTCGATATTCAGACCTTACTACAATATCGGATTCCTTCCTGACGATCTGCAGCATGCGCACGCGCTTTACAGACCTCAGGATCAGTGGTGGCAGTTCATCGAGCTTGAAAGATATATCGCACTGAACTACGAGAAGTTCGCGCCGAAAGTAAAAGAAGAATTCCACAAGATGGAAGAAGAATTCATACAGCAGGCTGAGTATGTCGAAATCTCATACAACGGAGACATCAGCAAGCTGAGGGATTTCTCCGCAGAAGCTACGAAGAGGAGTTCAGACAAAGCTATCGAGCTGACAAACGAGATCAAGAGCAAGCTGGTGACAAAGGATATAGACAGGATGCTCCTGAAATACTTCACTGAAGCATCCGACGAATGCGGCATGGACTACGACAAGAGCATCATCAAATAAATGCCGCGCTCATTATCTGGTAAATAAATAGATGTATTTGGATGTCACACATTCGGATACCCCCCAAAATGAATATTATGCATACCGCAGTGCTGGTGTCGGGCAATATCTATGATATATGCCTGATATCAGTGCTGTGGTTTTTTGTAAAGATGTCAAAGAGATCAAATAAGCAAAATTGTATGTAGAATCTCTTCCCTTTTGTGGTATAATAGTAAAAGTGTGTAAATTTGCAGAAAAATGTCAAGTTATAGTTTTATACTATTTAATATTTTAGGAGAATTAATAATGTCTAAGGAAAAAAAGGAAAGAGAGATCATTGAGATCAATGAGAAGCCGCCTGTCGGCAAATGGATCCCGCTGAGTATCCAGCATACGTTTGCGATGTTCAGTGCATCCGTGCTGGTTCCGGTGCTGTTCGGGATACCGGCCTCGATCGTTCTGCTGATGAATGGAATAGGCACACTGCTGTTTATCCTTATCACAAAGGGCAGATCGCCGGCATACCTCGGTTCGAGTTTTGCATTCCTGTCGCCGGGATTTATCGTTATCGGAAGTATGGGATATCAGTATTGTCTGGGCGGATTTATCTGTGCGGGTGCGATATTCTGTATAGTTGCGATAATCATAAAGTTCGCAGGTGTAAACTGGATCGACGCAGTGCTTCCGCCTGCTGCCATGGGCCCTATCGTTGCACTGATAGGTCTTGAACTGGCAGGTTCGGCAGCAAGCACAGGAGGCATCATCAGTTCAGAAGGCGCATCGATAGATCCTAAATTCGTATTCGTGTTCGTGTTCACACTGGCTCTGGCTATTATAGGACAAGTAGTGTTCAGAGGATTCGCAGCAGCGATAGCTATCCTGATCGCGATCGTTTCAGGCTACGTGCTCGCTATGATAATGGGACTTGTGGATTTCAGCACGGTAACTGAGGCGAGTGTGTTCGCACTGCCGGCATTCATGGCGCCTAAGTTCAACCTTGGAGCGATCATAATAATCATACCGGCATCGCTTACAGTCATTTCAGAACACATTTCGCATCAGATCGTAACAAGCGAGATCGTAGGAAGAGATCTTCTCAGAGATCCGGGACTCCACCGTTCACTGTTTTCTGACGGATTATCAACGATGCTGTCCGGTCTCTGTGGTTCAGTTCCTACTACTACATACGGAGAGAATATCGGCGTTATGGCAGTTACAAAAGTTTACAGTGTGTGGGTAATAGGCGGAGCAGCTGTATTTTCAATGCTGCTTTCATTCTTCGGCCAGGTAAGTGCGCTTATCAGCACTATCCCGGGACCGGTAATGGGAGGCATCAGCTTCCTGCTGTATGGTATGATCGCTGCATCCGGTATCAGACTTCTCGTCGATAAGAAGGTGGATTATTCCAAGCCGAGAAACCTTGCGATGACAGCAGTAGTTTTCGTAGTCGGACTTTCGGGAGCATCCATCCAGATAGGTGAGGTACAGCTCACAGGTATGTGCCTTGCTACGATCGTAGGCATCGTGATGGGTCTTCTCATGTTCATCATAGACAAGTGCGGATGGGCAAACGACGCAGAGTAGCAGATGACATGCGTGCATGCCCGTGAAACTCGTGAAAAGCAGGCGTGCGGGATCTTTGCATAAAGATCATATACCGCATGAAAATGCGTAAATAAAAGACAATAAAGCATGCGGTCAGTGTCATGTAAAGTATGGACTGGCGGCATGCTTTTTTGATGTATCACGGGGTTACGCTGCAAGCTTTTTTGTTATATAATAGACAAAGTCGGGTCTGCCTGGATGTTTGAATGAGAGTATATACGGGTAAGAACGGTATGGAGTTCAAATACCGGAGAGAAAAAATCAAGCAGGCTGCCGAAAAGGTGAGACAAATCAGATGAGGAGAGGCAGGTAATATGAGCAAAAACAATACAGGGAAAATATTGATGTTCGGAGTCTTTTCGCTGGTGCTTGGCGCAGCGGCCGGAGCTGTGGTATGGATAGTGGTGAGTCTTGCGAGTCTCGGTATCATGCTGCTGTGGAATATACTGCCGAAAGCGATCGGAGTTACTGCAGAGCCGGGAAGACTCGGATTCGTCATTTACAGCCTGTGCATATGCATTGCGGGCGGCGTTATCATCGGTCTGTGGCAGAGAAAAAACGGTATACTGCCTGATGAGACCGAGCAGGTGATGGGCAGGATAAGGCGAAAAGGTTCATATCCGTACAGCAGGATCCATGTTCTCGTGATTTCCGCGCTGCTGCCGATAATCTTCGGAGGAACGATCGGACCGGAAGCAGGACTTATAGGCATTATCGCAGCTATATGCTGCCTTGTGGGCGATATACTGAAGCACAAGGGCGATGAGGTGGCTGCACTCGCAGAAGCCGGGATGGCGGCGGCAGCAGGTGCGATATTCAATGCGCCGCTTTTCGGTATCGCATATAATCTCGAATCGATGAGCGGCAAAAGCAGGAACAGAAAGAGACTGGTAAGCAAAAAGGTCAGAGTGTTCATATATGTGATGGGTGTTATAGG
>CAVEWO010000089.1:0-6162 GCA_963619345.1 Bacteroidaceae bacterium | reverse complement strand
GAGAAACCGTACAAGGAGGCGTATAATGATAGGCCTTATTGTCGTACTCGTTTTGGGGTTGTTTTCATTTTCCATATTCAATATATTTTCGCTCAAAAAAGAGCAGCATGACGCAGAGGCGCAGAAAAAAGAACTTATGGAAGAAAAGAAGCAGCTCGAAAAAGAACTCCAGGAAGTAAATGACCTGTCGAATGTTGAGGAGCAGGCGCGTAATCAGCTGAAGCTGATAAAACCGGGCGAGACGATATTCCTGTTCCCGGATTCGATAACTGACAGCGACGACAGCACTGTCAATAGTGACAGTGATGATAGTTCCGATCAGCAGTAAGCGGCAGCAAGCTGCAGGCTGGCGATCGGTGTCGGGACAGACGCGAGCAGCCGGTACAGGAGAGCATATTACGTAATAATGAAAATAAAAGAGATAATAATCGTCGAAGGACGTGACGACACGGCGGCAGTCAAAAAAAGTGTCGATGCCGTCACAATAGAAACACATGGATATGGTATAACAAGGAGAACCTGGGAACTTATCGAAAAAGCGCATGCCGAGAAAGGCATAATAATCTTTACCGATCCGGATCACGCAGGCAGGCAGATAAGAAAAAAACTGACAGAAAGATTTCCGGATGCAGGGCAGGCTTTCCTCGACAGAAGCGATGCCACTAAGGCCGGAGATATCGGTATAGAGAACGCATCGCCGGAAAGCATCAGGACTGCGCTTTCTATGGCGCACTGTACGCTGGAAAGCGGCAGCGCGGCAGAAGAGCTGACCGTTCAGGACATGATAAGATACGGACTGACAGGACAGACGGACTCTGCTTTTAAACGAAAAGCTGCAGGTAAAGCGCTGGGGATAGGGTACTGCAACGGCAGGACATTCCTGCAGCGGCTCAATAAATTCGGGATAACCAAAGAAAAGCTGGAAAAAGCTTTGCAGGAGACGCAGAGATACAGATGAAATTATATTCACCATCAACGATACAGGATATCAGAGAACGATACGATTTCAAGCTGTCAAAAAGCCTCGGACAGAACTTCATAACCGATCGTAACGTGATCGAGAAGATCGTCGAAGGCGCACAGATCGGTCCGGATGACCTGGTAATAGAGATCGGTCCGGGGATCGGAGTGCTGACAGCGGCAGCGGCAGAGCAGGCAGCCAGAGTGGCAGCCATTGAGATAGACAGCAAGCTAATACCGATACTGTCGGAGACGCTTGCCGGATACGACAATATCCGCATAGTCAATCAGGATGTATTGAAAACAGATATAAACGGGATAATAGATGAAGAAAGATCAGCCGGGACGTTTACAGGCAGTGTCAGGATAATAGGCAATCTGCCGTATTACATCACTACCCCGATAATCATGGGCATACTGGAAAACGGCACGGAGGCTGAAAGCATCACTATCATGATGCAGAAGGAGGTCGCTGACAGGATAAAGGCGGCGCCGGGCGGCAAGACGTACGGTGCACTTTCCGTAGCGGTACAGTATTACTGCACCGCTGAGCAGGTGGCGATCGTCCCGAAAGAAGTATTCATACCGAGACCAAAGGTGGATTCATCAGTTCTGCACCTTTCCGTAAGAAGCGAAAGGCCTGTGGAGCTCACTGATGAAAAGACCTTTTTTGCGTGCATAAAACACGGATTCGGGCAGAGGAGAAAAACGCTGCTCAATTCACTTACGGGTGTAAACGGCCTTTCAAAAGACGAAGTCAGAGCTGTACTGCAGGAAGCGGGTATAGATCCGGTCAGAAGGGCTGAAACCCTTGATATAAAAGAATTTGCAGCCATTGCGAATATAGTGGCCGCGCATTGTGGGAGATAATAAAGATGGAAAAGCTGAAGAAATTCTGCAACAAATATCTGAAGAATTACGTTGTACTGTTATTTGTGACAGCAATAGTTCTTGATCTTATTATAGAAACTCTTGCAAGACATTCGCTGATCCAGGGAGTGCTGTTTCTGGTACAGAGCCCGCTGGTATCTCTGTGCAATGTACTGCTTATCTTTGCTGTCATATCGCTGGCGCTGCTGTTCAGGCGGTGTGTTTTTGCAACGTGCATGCTGTCGCTCATATGGCTTGCGCTCGGCATAATCAATGGTGTCATACTTTCCAACAGGATGACGCCGTTCACGGTATATGACCTCAAGAGTCTGAAAGACGGCATGTCGATAGTGTCGACATACTTCAAGCCGCTCACGATAATACTGTCGGTGGCGGGTATAGCGGTGCTTGTGTTTGCGTTCATCATACTGTTCCGCAAAGCGCCTAGATTCAAGGAAAAAGTAAACTTTAAAAAAGCTGCTGCGGTGATCGTTGTGATCTCCATTATAACGGCCGGAGCGTTCCAGGCTGCGATCAGGACAGGCGTGCTGGATACATTCTTCGGAAACCTGGCATACGGATACAGAGACAATGGTGTCCCGTACGGATTCCTTGTGACGTGGATGGACAAAGGCATCAGCAAGCCTAACGGCTATTCCGAGGAAGAGATAAAGAGCATCTTCAAGAGCGGAGAGCTTGGAGATGACGGCATTTACACGCCGGGAGAGGATGATGATACGGATGTGGCAGACAAGCCGAACATCATATTCCTGCAGCTTGAGTCGTTCATCGATCCGACGCAGGTCAAAGGGGTGGAATTTTCCAAAGATCCGACGCCGAACTTCAGACAGCTGATGAAAGAATATTCGTCAGGCTATCTTACGGTTCCTGCGGTAGGCGCAGGAACGGCAAATGTCGAGTTCGAAGTGATGACGGGAATGAGCGTCAAGTTCTTTGGACCCGGAGAGTATCCGTACAAGGAGATCCTGAGAAAGACGACGTGCGAGTCGACTCCTTATGATCTTAAGCAGCTTGGGTATTCATCGCATGCGATCCACAACCACAGAGGCGCATTTTACGGCAGGAACAAAGTATTTTCAAATATAGGATTCGATACGTTCACAAGTCTCGAATATATGAACAACGTGATGAAGACGCCTAAAAACTGGGCAAAGGACGCGCTTCTGACAGAGCAGATAGTAGACGCGCTGAACAGCACTGAAGGCACTGATTATATATACACGATTTCTGTCCAGGGTCACGGCAAATACCCGACTGAACAGGTGATCGAGAACCCTTCGGTCACGGTGACTAAGGCGGACTCAGAGGAACAGCGCTGGACGTATGAGTACTATGCGAACCAGGTGTATGAGATGGATCTTTTCGTAAAGGAGCTCACGGATACGCTCGCGTCATATGATGAGGACGTCGTGCTCGTCATGTACGGAGATCATCTGCCGGCACTCGACATGGAAGAAAGCGATATGAAATCAGGCTCGCTTTACAAAACGCAGTACATCATATGGAACAACTTCGGCATGAAAAAGCAGGACGAGGATATCAATGCTTATGAGCTGACGTCGGAAGTCCTCAGCAGACTTGGCATTTCGGTCGGCATGATGAACAAATATCAGCAGGACCACAAAAACGACGAGAACTATCTCGCGAACCTCGAGGCATTGTCGTACGATATGCTTTACGGCAAGCAGTATATATACGGCGGCAAGAACCCTTACGAGCCGACGAAGCTGAAGATGGGCGTCAAGGATATCAAGATCGATGAAGTCGTGAAGATCGGCGAGAATTACTACATCAAAGGGCAGAACTTCACGGAGTACAGCAAGATATCGCTCGACGGTGAGATCCTTAAGACTGTATACCTGGGACCGACGATACTTGCACTCAAGGAGGAAGTGGATCCGGCTGACGTTTCAAGGATGAAGATCAGCCAGGTTGAAAAGAACAAGGAGATCCTGAGCACGACCGAGTAGCGGTGCCTGCGGCAGCGGCAGCGGACTTTTTCGGACAGCAGCATGCTGCTGCAGTATGTGCCGGATCGCTGAATTTTCGAACCGCCGCATGCTGCTGGACCGCCGCAGCACTGGCCGGCGCCTCACGGGTATGATATGGGGGTTACGATATGGATAAACAAAAGATAAAAGTACTGGCGATAAATACGAGCCCGAGAAAAGGGCGCAATACTGATCAGCTTCTCGATGAAGTGATCGCAGGCTGTCTTTCGGTGTCAGCGGATGCAGATAAAAGTTCAGACACCGGTTCAGGATTCAGCCCGGGATCAGACCTCGGTCCGGATTCTGCGGAACCGGCCACCGGAGCCGGCGGAGCTGCTGAAGTCGAAGTAAAACGAATGGGCGTTTATGAGGCAGATGATGACGAGCTGAAGTTCTGCAGAGGCTGCTGGGCATGTGCAAAGACCGGCAGCTGTGTCTGCGGCGATGATTTTATAAAGCAGATACACGATGCGATCGCAGAGTCAGATGTCATTATTTTTGGAGTGCCCGTGTATTTTTACAGCGTCACCGCACAGTGCAAGGCGATAATGGATCGCGCACTGGCATATATGCCGATAGGGAACGGCAAAGTTTCGGCAACGGCGATCACCTGCGGCAGTGCGGGAGTTGCCAGCACGCTCCAGACGATGCAGGGCTTTTACAGCTGCAATGATTTTATCGACGCCGGCTGGGTTGCCACTTATGGAAAGACGAGCGATAAAGTAAAAGGCAGGGAAGTCGCATACGGTCTCGGTAGAAAAGCTGTTAGACTTGCAGTGATGCTGAAGGGTACTTACGATGCTGCGGAAACTGCAAAGGCCGCAGGTGACAGTGAACTGCTCGAAGATCTTGAGCACAGCAATCATTTTGCGTACGGGACACACACATTCTAGGATCGGCTGATGCGGGCGCAGTCAGTCAGTGTCCCGGAGATACCATTCTATAACGTTTATATTACCTTCAGTGATCTGAGCGATCACATGGAGGTTTTTTTGTGTGCTGTTTTTGCTCACCGGCACATTAAAGGAAAAACTGCCGCCGTTTCTCGAAATGGTGATCACGGTGTTTTTATCGCCGTCCGGGCGGTATTTCAGCTCGCCGTTTTTGTCGGCCAGTGAATTGCCGTCGTCAGATGCAAGTATAGCAAGGATATCGACAGCGGTCGATTCCGCATCGTAGTAATCAGCGCAGCTGCGGACGTTTGCCTCTGCGGTATCGAGTTTTTCGGATGCCGATGAAAGCGTGATCGCGGAGAAACAGGCCGCTGCAAACACGGCGAAAACGATCCCGATCATTATCGCAGCGGATACAAAGGTCAGTCTGAACGGAAGGATATCGTCAATGGCATCATAAAAACTGCTGCCGGTTCGCTCTGCGCGCCGGTAACTGTCGCGTCTGCAGTGTCTGTTACGGCTCATGCCGCGGCGGCGCGTGTTCGTGCTGTCTTCGCTGTTTGCATTCATCTGGCGGCTGCCCTCGCCGGCATACTGTTCAGCCGGGCGTGTATCGCTGCTGTCTTTCATGGCCCTGTCCTCCTTTCTTCCTACAGCGCTCTGAATGTCATGCTGTAAAATTCTGCGCCTTGATCGGCTGCAAAAAAGCTTATGGTATATTCAAAAACATTTCCGGCATCGTTCATCACAGTTCTGGTGACAACGGCTCTGCATTTGTGCGCCGCCTGAGATGTCGGGTTAAGTTCGTCGTCGTAGTAAAGGGTAAGAGTGTCTTCGGCAGCATCGGTCTGACTGTGAGAAGTCATCAGCTGACTTGCTTTTGTCAGATCGCCATGCGATACTTTGAGAGTTTCCGCAATCGAAGTCGATTCAATGACGGCGCGATTCAGCAGGCGGGCTTCCGCAGAATACCTGTCCGCCTTCACGAACATGCAGATGCAGAGCACTATGACAGCAATGATCAGCACTGCTGCTGTTGCTGCGGCAGTGATCAGCACGGTCTTTTTTGATATTTTCTGTGTCATTTGTTTAAGCATCGCCGTTATCCCCCATTGGTTTTCGCCGGTCTCTGTAAACCCTTGAAAGTTTTCGTCAGCCTCCGCAAATCCTCAAAAGTTTTCACCGGTTTCCGTCAATTTTTGAAAGTTTTCACCGGTTCAGGTCAATTCCCCGCGCCGTTTGCCAGGCTGAGCGCGATCGTGTGACTTTCGCCGTTTTTCATCACCATGGTGATCTCGATCAGGCCGGGTTCAAGCACACGAAAATCAGCAGTCGTCATAGGCATAATCTTTTCTCCGGATTCGGGATCGACATTTTTCCCGGCATCGGCAGCATTTTTCATGAGATATCCGCCGTTGCTGTAGAGC
>CAVEWO010000088.1:0-6164 GCA_963619345.1 Bacteroidaceae bacterium | reverse complement strand
GTACTCTCTGCCGACGTCCTGCGGATCGAGCGGCAGATACGGTACCGACCAGGTCTTGAGATCTTTTTCCCTGTGCCAGCGCATGCCCTTTGCAATAGCGTCCTGATGCGATCCGGAAAATGCTGCGAACACCAGCTGCCCGCCGTACGGCTGTCTCGGGTTGACTTTCATATCGGTATATTTCTCGTAGGTCTCTACTACCTCCGGCATGTTCGAGAAGTCGAGCTCCGGATCGACTCCGTGGCAGAACATATTCATCGCTACTGTAACGATATCGACGTTTCCTGTTCTCTCGCCGTTGCCAAAAAGCGTCCCCTCGATCCTGTCGCCGCCTGCGAGGAGTCCCAGCTCAGCATCTGCCACGGCTGTTCCTCTGTCATTGTGCGGATGAAGCGAGATGATCAGGTTTTCTCTGTTGTGGAGGTTTGCACACATATATTCGATCTGTGATGCATATACATGCGGCATGGACATTTCCACTGTTCCCGGCAGGTTTATGATCACCTTGCTGTCCGGTGTCGGCTCCCATATATCGATCACAGCGTTGCATATCTCTGCTGCAAAATCCACTTCCGTGCCTGTGAAACTCTCAGGCGAGTATTCGAACGAGAATTTTGTCTCAGGGTGTTTTGCTGCATATTCTTTCATCAATGCCGCTCCGTCCGTTGCGATCTTTATGATTTCAGGCTTTTCTTTTTTGAAAACCTGCTCTCTCTGTGCGAGCGAGGTTGAGTTGTAAAGATGCACGACTGCCTTCTTTACGCCTTCGAGTGCTTCGAAAGTCTTCTTTATTATATGTTTTCTGGACTGCGTAAGCACCTGCACGGTCACATCATCCGGAATGAGCTTATCGTTTACCAGTTTTCTGAGAAACTGATACTCGGTCTTCGATGCTGCCGGAAAGCCGACTTCAATCTGTTTGAAACCGATCTTAACGAGATACTTGAAAAACTCCACCTTTTCGTCGAGGCTCATCGGCACGATCAGCGCCTGGTTGCCGTCACGAAGATCGACACTGCACCAGATCGGTGCTTTTTCGATGTGATCTTTTTTTACCCACTCGTTATGAGGCTCTGCCGGCGGAAAATATCCAACCTTGTATTTATCGTAATTCTTCATTATTATATCATCCTTTCTCTAATATGATTCGCTGACAAAACGGACAGCGAAGGCGAAGCCGCAGGAGCGGCTTTGCCACGCTGCGCACTGTATCGCAGATACAGGCAGGTCATTTCACAGTCGCTTTCAGCCGGATCACAGATCCGGGAAAGCGTTGCGTTTGAGCCGCGCGCCAAATCTCGCAGTCGCTTTCAAGCAGATCAAAGATCCGGGAAAGCGTTGCATGAGACCTTCCACGAAATCAAAGATTTCGGGATAGGGCTTCATAGATTTGGGCGGCTCATAAAAAAGCCTTCGTCTCAGGCTAAGAGACGAAGGCTTAAGCTTCCGCGGTACCACTCTTATTGGTATGCTGTTTCGGCTAATGCCGTTCCAAGTCCGCTTGCCGCTTGCCGGATCCACGCTTGCTTGAAAAATCACATACCCACTTAAGGTCTGATGCTCCCGGGCGAGACATTTGACTCCATATACAGTCTTTCACCATCCGACTGCTCGCTGAAATATTTTCGCCAAACTTATTCCGTTCACCGCATCCGTATTTACATGTATGTTACTAATATAAATGAAGAATTTATGTTTGTCAACCACAAAAAACATCTTTACGAACAAAAAAACCGGGGTTGAATACATATTTCTTATTACTTTCAGATTGAGATGTGTCCATAAAAGTAGAGTATTAGATACCTCCCACTTTCCCGAAAAATGCGCCCTGTCGCGATGCCTTTTAGTGTTTAATTTTAGATTTTCGTTTTTCAGGTATAAAAGCTCTGCAGCTGTCCTCTTGCTGTCGCTGTTTTTCGAAGCCATAAAATGCAATTTTTATACCTTTTCAACGTCATATAATAATGTAGCGTATAAATCCACAGTATCCGCAGCACTTAAACGCCCTGCAGCACTTTGCATTTTATACTCTTTCTACATAAAATCACGATATCTTACTAAAATGCCCGCATTGAAACAGTATTGAACCAGCATCAAACAAACATCAAAGCACCATTGCACCACTAAGCCGCATATAAAAATCACCTCTCCTGCTGCCTATGCTCAGATATGTGATTTTTCCTTCTGGCTTCGGAAGCATTTTCGCCATGCTATTATCAGGCCAGCTGTGGCTTTTATTGGAATGATACGTGGATGCATTGTTAAAAGCTCCCGTCAGTATCATCAATAACAGCACACCGGCTATTATCGTAAGTATTTTGTTTCTTTTGTTCTTTTTCCAGAAACCTGCAAATTTTGAAAATACATTTTGGGCAATGTTTTTATGAGCATTCAACGTATTCACGCCTGTCTGCTTTCCATAGCCAAAATTTTCTGCCCCATTGGGATCATTATTAAAATATGTCATGATACATCAGAGGGCCTCGTGTTCCAAATTTTATATTTCTTATTTCACGCAGATTTATAAAAGCAACCTTAGTATAAGCTGATGCTTCCCCTCCATACTGAAATCTATCAATCAACTGATTCAGAACAGGCTCAAAAAACCCGTTGCTATCAAACACGCTTTCCTGACCGCTTTGATAAATATACCCTGATGATTGTATATGATCGCCTGTGGGAAACGATGAAATCCAAACAGATCACACAATAAACATGCTTTGCACTATCCTTGGATGTAATGTAAGCGATATAATGGAATTCAAACCGGAGGAGTGATTCTTCCGGTTTTTATTTGCTCTTCCATTTATTTTCTCTGTTATTCTATGGGTAAATTGACTCGCAGCGCCCAACATCGCGCTCCGCAACTGCCAAAATACAAATCATTCGTCTTTTTTGTATCCAAAAACTATTTTTCTGAAATTCTTTTGTATTTTCGCACAAATTTCATAAAAAACATGTTGATTTTCTACAGAAACCATATATAATGAGTGGTAGCACAGAAAAAAAGATTACCAAGGAGGAAAAAATGAGAGTAACAGGATCACAACTGGTTGCTGAGATCTTGCTGGAGCACGGAGTTGACACAGTATTCGGATATCCCGGAGGCGCTGCACTCAACCTGTACGACGCACTGTATGAATACAGAGATAAGATCAGGCATATATTGACGGCTCACGAACAGGGCGCAGCTCATGCTGCGGACGGATATTACAGGGCAACAGGTAAAACGGGCGTCGTCTTTGCCACCAGCGGTCCCGGAGCGACAAACCTGGTAACAGGTATTGCCACTGCTTTTATGGACAGCATCCCTATGATCGCCATAACAGCAAACGTACCTGACAGCCTGATAGGTCGAGATGCTTTCCAGGAAATATGCATCACAGGTGTCGCTATGCCTATAACAAAACACACATTCTTCGTAAACAGAATAGAAGATCTGGCTGACGCACTGCGAAACGCTTTCAGGATCGCAAACAGCGGGAGAAAAGGCCCGGTCCTCATAGACATAACAAAGGACGTAACTGCCGCAACAGCAGATTACAAACCGGAAAAACCGCTTCCTCTGAATCCTCTTCCTACATTTACAGATAAAGAGGTTCAGGAAGTCGCAGCAATGATAAATGCAGCAGAGAAGCCCGTAATATATTTCGGAGGCGGCGTAGCTGCATCGAATGCCGGCGAAGAACTCAACCAGCTGCTTGAAACCGCAGATATTCCCGCCACATTCACCCTTATGGCGGCAGGCATACTGGGATACGAGAACAAGAGAAATCTCGGCCTTATCGGGATGCACGGAAGCATCGCTGCAAACAAGGCCGTTGACAGAGCAGACCTCGTCATCGCACTGGGTGCGAGATTCAGTGACAGAGTAGCACTCAACCCTAAGAAATTCGCTAAGAAGGCACGCAAGATACAGATCGATATCGATACGAGCGAGATCAACAAAAACGTCCTCGTAGACCTTGGAGTTACAGCAGATGTAAAAGAATTCCTTACGAAGCTGCTCCCGCTCATCAAGAAAAAAGATCACAAAGAATGGGTAGCGCAGGCTACAGAGTGGAAAAACAAGCGCGGCGATGTGAAGTGCCAGGACGCACAGCTCCATCCAAGCGAAATCGTTCACTCGGTATGCGACCTCACAGATAAAGAAACCATCTATGTTACAGACGTAGGTCAGCACCAGATGTGGGCCGCACAGTATCTGAAGCAGAGAAACACAGCAGGCTTTATCACAAGCGGAGGCCTCGGCACAATGGGATTCGGATATGGCGCAGCTATCGGAGCACAGATCGGATGCCCTGACAAGAGAATAATTCACTTCACCGGAGACGGCTCTTTCCACATGAACCTCAACGAGGCATGCACAGCCGTAAGTCAGGAGCTCCCTATTATAACAGTTATCATGAACAACTCCGTACTCGGCATGGTTTACCAGTGGCAGACAGTTTTCTACGGCAAAAGATATGCAGCAACTACACCGGAGAGGAAGACAAACTTCCCTAAACTGGCAGAAGCATTCGGAGCAAAAGGCTTCTCGGCTGCAAACCCGACCGAATTCGAAGAAGTCTTCAAGAAGGCGCTGCAGGAAAAAGGTCCGGTATGGATCGACTGCACGATAGCCAGAAACGAAAGAGTTCTCCCTATGATACCGAGCGGCGGCACTGTTGAAGACATGATCATAGGTTAGGAGGCATACAATGGACAAGCAGATAAAAAAAGAAGTAATTAGTATCCTGGTAGACAACCAGGCAAATGTACTTACCAGAGTGAGCAGCCTCTTCGGGCGCAGAGGGTTCAATATCGACTCCCTCACCGTTTCGGCGACCAACGACCCTAAACTTTCCAGGATCACTGTGGTTTTCACCGGAACAGAACAGGGACTGCACCAGATAATCACTCAGACAGCAAAACTCGAAGTCGTAAAGAAGATATTCACACTCGACTCAAATGACAGCATCTACAGAGAGCTGCTTCTCCTCAAGGTAAAAGCCGACAAGGAAGAGCGTTCAGCCATCAAGGAAGTCGTTGAGATATACAGAGGAAGGATCGTAGACCTTTCCAAGAACAGCCTCATCATCGAACTCACGGGCACGTCCGACAAACTGGATGCTTTCATGGACATGATGAGCTGCCACGAGATCTCAGAAGTGTGCCGTACAGGTATCACAGGGATCGGCAGAGGTGCAAGCTGGCACGAAGATATGGATATGTAAAGCGCACGCGCACCGCAAGCCCGACATTTACATCCGGCAGCGATGTTCATGCTTGAAAAAGCATATGCGCCTTCGCTATAATATAAAATGTAGTTTTTACTGACAGTCCGGAAATATCGCAGATGATATTTCCTGTACAATAAAATATAAAGGAGACGGAAAAATGATAAAGAAATATTATGATCAGGATTGTAATTTAGGATTACTGGATGGAAAAACTGTTGCTATCATAGGTTTCGGAAGCCAGGGACACGCACACGCAATGAACCTGAATGAAAGCGGAGTAAACGTAGTAGTAGGTCTCAGACCTGGTTCAGCACATACTGCAAAGGCTGAAGCTGCAGGACTCAAAGTAATGGGCATAGAAGAAGCTGCTGAAGCAGGTGACATCGTAATGATCCTTACTCCGGACGAACTGCAGGCATCCATTTACAAGAACCAGATCGAAAAGCATATGAAAGAAGGCAACGTTCTGGCATTCGCACACGGATTCAATATCCACTACAACCAGATCCAGCCTGCTCCTTACCTCGACGTTATCATGATCGCTCCTAAGGGTCCTGGTCACACAGTAAGAAGCCAGTATGTTGAAGGCAAAGGCGTACCTAGCCTTATCGCAGTTTATCAGGATGCTTCAGGCAAAGCAAAGGATTATGCTCTGGCTTATGCAAGCGGGATCGGCGCTGGCCGTGCAGGAATCCTCGAAACTACATTCAAAGAAGAAACTGAAACTGACCTCTTCGGTGAACAGGCTGTTCTCTGCGGCGGCGTTACAGAGCTGATGAAGGCTGGTTTCGATACTCTGGTAGAAGCAGGATATGAACCTGAAATGGCTTACTTCGAGTGTATCCACGAAATGAAGCTGATCGTTGACCTGATCAATGAGGGTGGTTTCGACAAGATGAGATACTCCATCTCCAACACTGCTGAATACGGTGACTACAGAAC
>CAVEWO010000087.1:0-6205 GCA_963619345.1 Bacteroidaceae bacterium | reverse complement strand
GTGTAATGGACAGCGACGATATAGAACGTGAGAGAGGCATCACTATATACTCCAAAAATTGTTCAGTGATGCATGGAGATGTAAAGATCAATATCGTTGATACGCCAGGCCATGCCGATTTTTCATCAGAGGTCGAGCGTATCATCAAGACGGTGGATACGGTGATATTACTTGTTGATTCCAGTGAGGGACCTATGCCGCAGACAAGGTTCGTACTGAAGAAATCTCTGGAGCAGGGCATCAATCCGATACTGCTGATAAACAAGATCGACAAAAAAGACGCACGTATCGATGAAGTAGTCGATGAAGTATACGAGCTGTTCATGGATCTCGATGCAAATGACGAGCAGCTTGACTTTCCGATACTTTACGGCATAGCCAGACAGGGCATAGTCGTATACGATCCGGAAGACATCAAAAATATAAATGTTGAGAATGACGATACTAACACAAAGATAAAGAAGAGTGCGAAGGGCATGAACGGGCTCGATATCACGCCGCTGTTCGATACGATAATAAATCACGTGAAGCCGTATCCCGACCTCAACGAGGAGCCGCTGCAGCTGCAGATATCGGCACTCGCATATGACGATTATATCGGAAGACTCGGTATAGGCAGAGTGACGAAGGGTATAGTGAAAGCAGGAAGCGTCGTGGCTGTAGCCAGAGGCGACGGTCAGATTGAGCAGAAAAAGATAAACCAGGTATTCGTATACAGAGGCCTTAAGAGGATGGCTGTAGATCAGGCTGAATCAGGCGACATAGTCGTAGTATCGGGTATCTCTGACATTTCGATAGGTGAGACGATATGCGATAAAGAAAATCCGAATCCTCTCGATATGATAGAGATCGAAGAACCTACGCTTTCTATGTACTTCATGGTAAATAAATCGCCTTTTGCCGGAAAAGTTGGCAAGTTCGTGACGTCAAGACATATAAGAGAACGTCTCAACAAAGAGCTGGAGGTAAATGTGGGGCTTAAAGTCGAGGAGACAGATTCCACAGACAGTTTCAAAGTCTCGGGAAGAGGCGAGCTGCACCTTTCCATACTGATAGAGAACATGAGGCGCGAAGGCTACGAACTGGCTGTTTCCAAACCGGAGGTAATAATGCACCGCGACGAGAACAACGGCATACTTGAGCCGATCGAGGAAGTGGTGCTTTCAGTGCCGGATGAATATTCGGGATCAGTGATATCCAAGCTCAACCTGAGAAAGGGAATGATGCAGGAGATGAAGAGCGAGAACGGATTCACACGACTTGAATATCTGGTGCCGACAAGAGGACTTCTCGGTTACAGGAGCGAATTCATCAACGACACCAGAGGCGAAGGCACGATGGTGAGGAGATTCGATAAATTCGACAAGTATATGGGTGATATCCCGGGAAGGATAAACGGAGTCGCTATCGCGCAGGAGGAAGGCGTGGCAACGCCGTATGCGATCTTCAATATAAGCGAGCGTGTCCAGATGTTCATCGAGCCGGGGACAAAAGTTTATGAAGGCATGATAATCGGAATGAATGCGAGGAGCGAGGACATGGTCGTGAATCCGTGCAAGGCGAAAAAAGCGACCAACATGCGTGCTGCCGGAAGCGATGACAACATCAAGCTGGCGCCGGCAAAGGTGTTCACGCTCGAAGAGGCGCTGGAGTTCATAGATGACGACGAGCTCGTGGAGATCGTTCCAGATGATATAAGACTCAGGAAGAAATATCTTAAGGAGCTTGAGAGAAGAAGACTCGGCAGGAAGATCAAGACGGAGGAATAGCATATGGATGAACTGTCAAGGACACAGAAGATCATCGAAAAGTTCTTCGAATCCGACAAGCCGCTGGAGCTGGGGATGCTGGCGCTGAATCTGGTCATCACGATAGTGGTAGGGCTGATCGTGATAAAGCTGATACTGAGTTTTACGAGACGTGCGCTGAAGCGAAGCAGCCTTGACGTCGTGCTTTACACGTTCATAATCAATGCGATAAAGGCTGTCAGCGTGATAATACTGGTGACGATGTGCCTCGGTATACTGGGAGTGCAGATGAGCACGATAGTTGCAGTGCTGGGTGCGGCGGGAGCTGCCATAGCGCTGGCGCTGAAAGACAGTCTTGCCAATATCGCCGGCGGAGTGATGATAATCGTCACGAAGCCGTTCAGCCGCGACGATTATATAGATATCGGAACGGTTTCAGGCAAGGTCAAGGATATAGATCTTTTCCTGACCACGCTGCGCACATATGACAACAAGACGATAACCGTGCCGAACGGCCTGGTGAACACATCGATACTGGTGAACCACAGCAAAGAGGATATAAGGCGCGTCGACTGCAAGTTCGGCATCAGCTACGAGAGCGATATCACGCTGGCGAAGCAGCTGATGCGTGACATCTGCGAAAGCAGCGATCTGATAATTAACGAGCCTAAGGCTACGATCGGAGTGTCGAAGCACGATGACAGCTCCGTGATAATGGATATGTTCGCATGGTGCAGGACCGAGGACTACTGGACAGCTAGATATTTTATCGAGGAAGAGGTGAAGCGGGTATTCGACGAAAACGGGATAGAGATCCCTTATCCGCATATGGATGTGAAGCTTAAAAAAGAATGATAGATACAGGGGTAAAGGCTGCAGAATGATCAAGTTAGGCGGCCTTTTACGTTGTTCAAAATACATTGCAAGGCTGAAGGTCACTGGTCATGTGTCTGGAAGCCGGAAATAAGCATGTGCAGCTGCAGCACCGGTAAAACCGCAGCTTTTGCATATATGACATCAGATTTTACGGGTTTTTTTGATGAATCACAAATGAATGTTATCGCGACAACATTTCGAAGGCGAGTTTGTGTTAAAATCAAGAGTAGCACATTGAAGATGTTTTTATTTGTTGAAAGTGCTGATTATTTATTGAGAGGAAAGCAGCTGGCTGGCTGTGAAGCGAAAGAAAAATGATAAAATATCTGGGAACGGTCATAGAAAGTGGACTTTTCGACAATATCAATAGAGTAGATTATATGCAGGCGTTCGAAGAACTCAATGTAATAGGGCAGAGCATGAAAAGGGACGACGTTATTTTTCATGTCGGTGACAAGGTGAACAAAATATGCATAATAGACAGAGGAAGTGTCAGAGGCGAGAAAGCGTATTCGAACGGTGAACTGCATATAATACAGATCTACGATGAAGGGAATATATTTGCGATAGAGACTGCAGTGTCAAAGAAAAAGACTGCGCCGATCGATTACATATGCAATGAGGACTGCACCATAGTGTTCATTTCTCTTACTAATATCAACAATTCGAAATTCAGCAGACCGATATACGATGTGCTGATGCAGCACATGGCAAGCGACAACATCAGGAAGATGCACAAGATCGAGATCCTTGCGGAAAGAGGACTCAGGAACAGGATAATGATGTACCTCGAGATACTCCGCAAGAAATCAGGGACGGACACTGTCAGTGTTAAGATGAGCCGTGAACAGCTGGCTCAGTATCTGTGCGTCAACAGGAGTGCTTTATCGAATGAGCTGAACAAAATGAAACGTGAAAAGATCATAGATTTTGAAAGAGACCAGTTCAGATTTTTGTAATGCGGCAGATGTCGCGACGCAGTGAATATCAATGCACCAGAATTTATGGTTATTTACGGAATGCCCGCCTTTTTAGAAAATATCACAAAAAAACAAATATAATAGTAGAAAACAAACAAAAAGAATGATAAAATAGTTTGATAATCATTTTATCTTAATATAGTCAAAAATAATAGAAGTTCATAAAGAGAAGAGAAAGGAGACTCGGAATATGGAGCAAGGCAGAAAATTCAAGCGTGTACTGGTAGCCAACCGAGGCGAAATAGCCATCAGAATATTCAGAGCCTGCAAAGAATTAGGAATAAGAAGTGTAGCTATTTATTCAGAAGAGGATAAGAATACATTATTCAGAACAAAGGCAGACGAGGCTTATCAGGTGGGAAGAGGAAAATCTCCGGTAGATGCATATCTGGCGATAGACGAGATCATCGAGCTTGCAAAGGCAAAAGGCGTTGACGCTATCCACCCGGGATATGGATTCCTGGCTGAAAATGTTGAATTTGCAAAGGCATGTGAAGACGAGGGTATCGTATTCATAGGACCTGACCACACTATGATGGACAATCTTGGAGACAAGGTAAAGTCAAAGATCGTGGCAAACAAGGTAGGTGTGCCTACTATACCGGGAATGACGGAAACTATACCTTCAGAGGAAGCCGCTCTCAAAATTGCGGATGACTGCGGATATCCGGTAATGCTCAAAGCTGCAGCAGGCGGCGGCGGCAGAGGTATGAGGATCGTCAGAAGCAGAGAAGAGATGCCTGAACAGTTCAGAAGCGCAAAGAGCGAAGCTAAGAAGGCTTTCGGTATCGATGATATCTTCATCGAGAAATATCTCGAAAGACCTAAGCACATCGAAGTACAGATCCTCGGAGACAACTACGGCAATATCGTTCATCTTTATGAACGTGACTGCTCGATCCAGAGAAGACATCAGAAGGTCGTAGAATTCACACCTGCGCTTTCCATCACAGAAGAGCAGAGACAGAATATCTGTGCAGATGCGAAAAAAATCGCACAGGCAGTGAACTACAAGAGTGCCGGAACTGTGGAGTTCCTCGTTGATCATGAAGGAAACCACTATTTCATAGAAATGAACCCTAGAATACAGGTTGAGCATACTGTAACAGAGATGACTACAGGCATCGATATCGTGCAGTCGCAGATCCTCATCGCAGAGGGATACAGCCTGGATTCAGAGGCGATAAATATCAAAAGTCAGGATCAGATACAGCCTAGAGGATTCGCGATCCAGTGCAGGCTTACGACAGAGGATCCGATCAACGGGTTCGCACCTGACACAGGCGTTATCACAAAGTATACGAGTGCGGGCGGATACGGCATCAGACTCGACGCAGGGAATGCATTCGTCAATGCTGTCATCTCACCTTACTACGACAGCCTGCTCGTAAAAGTCACTTCATGGGCGAGAAGTTTCAATGACGCTGTAAACAAGGCGAAGAGAGCTCTCAAGGAAATGAAGGTAACGGGAGTGAAGACGAACAGAGCGTTTCTCCTCAATGTACTGAACCATCCTACATTCAGAGCCGGAAACTGCGACACGGGATTCATCGCAGACAATCCTGAACTCTTCAACATCATGGTTCGCGAAGATAAGGAACTCAAGGTACTCACTTACCTCGGAGAAAAATTCGTAAACGGAAACAGAGGTGTAAAACCGCAGTTTGACGTTCCTGTATTCCCTAGGCTGAAGCCTGAGGAGACTGCAGGGCTCAGCGGAACGAAGCAGATACTCGACGAAAAGGGACCTGAAGGTCTGGTAGACTGGGTAAAAGATCAGAAGAAACTTCTCATCACAGACACTACTATGAGAGATGCGCAGCAGTCGCTGATGGCTACGAGAGTAAGAACTGTCGATATGGAAAAGATCGCACCTGCCGTATCTCTGTACGGACAGAATCTCTTCTCGCTCGAAATGTGGGGCGGAGCAACCTTCGATACATCATACAGATTCCTCAAGGAATCACCGTGGGAGAGACTTGAAACGCTCAGGAAAAAGATCCCGAACATTATGTTCCAGATGCTCCTGAGAGGTGCAAATGGTGTGGGATATAAGAACTATCCGGACAATGTCATCAGAAGATTCGTCAAGGAATCGGCAGCATCA
The DNA here is from genome assembly GCA_963619345.1 of Bacteroidaceae bacterium. Lineage (GTDB taxonomy): Bacteria > Bacillota > Clostridia > Peptostreptococcales > Anaerovoracaceae > Lentihominibacter. The sequence goes on along the minus strand of CAVEWO010000087.1, from coordinate 494 downwards.
GGAATCGATGTGTTCAGGATATTCGACTCGCTCAACTGGATACAGGGTATGGAAATCGCACTGGATGAAACTCTCAACCAGGGTAAGGTGGCAGAGGCCTGCATCTGCTATACGGGTGATATACTTGACTCGAGCAGAGAAAAATATAACCTCGGCTACTATGTGAGAATGGCTAAGGAACTTGAAAAGAGAGGAACTCATATACTGGGGATCAAGGATATGTCAGGACTTCTCAAGCCTATGGCTGCGAAGAAGCTGATAGAGGCTCTGAAAAACGAGATCTCGATTCCTATCCATCTCCATACTCACGACACGAGCGGCAACGGTGTGGCAGCTCTGATGATGGCTGCAAATGCAGGCGTGGATATCATCGACGCAGCATTCAACAGCATGTCGGGACTGACAAGCCAGCCGGCACTGAACTCGATCGTTGCAGCGATGGAAAGCACAGAGAGAGGCACGGGCATAGATCCGGACGGAATCCAGGTAATAAC
>CAVEWO010000086.1:0-6229 GCA_963619345.1 Bacteroidaceae bacterium | reverse complement strand
TGGTAAAGATAAACAACGTGAGGATACGACCTGCGGACTACGAAACTACCGTAGTGCAGGAAGGTGACAAGGTAACGCTGCGCCGTGTAGTCGCAGGTGGTTGATCGCGTATCGGCGGATCGCTGAAGTTATCGCAAGCTAACATAGTTATTGTATCGTAAAGGCTCTGGTACCTGATGGTTCCCGGGTCTTTTTCTATGCCTCAAAAAGGCCATTTTCTTTATTTTTTCTTGTGCAAACGGTTGATTTTGTACTATTCCAGCCTATTGTTCCACATCGTGAAACTGCTGTTCCGGACAGCAGAACCGGTATCGTTGACTAATACAGTATTCAGAATTATTATAATCTCAGACAACAGGAAAGTACAAAAACATATAATCAAACCCACAAGATCAAAAATAATAACGAGGAGGAAGAGAACATGTTACAGGTAAAAACAGGAAACAGTATCAACCCCGATGCAGCTGCAGCAGGCAGGGAAATGGCAGCACAGGTAAAAGAAAATCTTTCTGATATGAAAATGGCTTTCGTATACAGCGGTGTACAGTATGACCAGAAAAAACTGCTCGATGCAGTTAAGGAAGAACTTCCGGGAGTTCCTCTCATAGGCAACACTTCATTCACAGGAGTCATAACTCCTGAAGGATACATCGCAGGCGAAGATGGATTTGCAGGGATCATGGCACTGTCAGATGCAGATCTCACAGTAGGCGTTGCAGGAATGCCTAAGGAAGGCACCGCAAGAGAAACCGGTCACAAGGTTGCTGAAAAGGCAATGAAGACAGCCGGCAAAGACGAAGCTCCTGCATATTTCTATATGTCAGCTCCGTCAGGCGAAGAGGAGTATTATCTGAAAGGTATCACCGAAGTTATCGGCAGGGTACCGTTCTTCGGAGGAACTGCTGCAGATAACACTATCACAGGCGAATGGCTTCTCTACACAGATGAAATGGTAACTGCAGACGGCGTAAGCGTAGCATTCTTCTACACTGATAAGCCTTTTGCAAATAAATTCACAGGCGCATACAATGAGACAGATAAAGCAGGCGTCATCACAAAGATCGATGGCGACAGGACGCTCGCAGAGATCAACGGCAAGCCTGCACTTGAGCAGTACCGCGAATGGACAGGCGCAAGCGCTGAAGATGTAGCCGGAGGCAATCTCCTCTCATATGCTATATGTCATCCGCTCGCAGTAAAAGACAGACTCGGTGATCTGGCAGCGATCAGGCACCCGATGAACGGAAACGATGACGGTTCGATGGCTATCGGCAACAATCTGGCAACAGGTACTGCAGCAGTGCTTATGGAAGCAACGGTAGATGAACTGATCGAATCCGTAGGCAAGACGCTGGACGAACTGAAAGCAAAGATCGACGGTCCTGTCGCAGCACTCCATCTGGTACACTGCGGCGGCAGAAGAGCCGGTATCGGCGCAAGGATCAATGAAGTTTACGATCAGGTAAAGGCTCATGTCGGCGACATCCCGTTCATCATGGAATTCACTTTCGGCGAATACGGATATGAGGATGACGGCAATAACACATGCGGAGGGCTGATGTTATCTTTCACCGCATTCGGTAAATAGATCTTATGCCGGCTTCATGCCGCCATATGACAGAAACCACTTTCCAGAGATAACCTGATGTCGATCTCCGATCGACAAATATATGAAATACCACGGGCATAACCTGAATGTCGATCTCTGATCGACAAATATATGAAAGGAGTCAATTGCTATGAAAATGATAATAAATGGTAAAAAAGCTGACAGTGTAAGCGGTGCCACTTTCGATGTTATCGCACCGGCTACCGGTGAAGTGATCGAAAGCGTTCCTAAAGCAACCGCCGAAGACATTGAAAACGCTGTCACAGCTGCAGTCGCAGGGCAGAAGGAATGGGAAAAAGTCCCTATCTCACAGAGAGCTGAAGTTCTTTACAGATTCCTGGACATCGTAGACGCAAACAAAGAATCACTGGCACAGACACTCTGCGCAGAAAACGGCAAACCTATCAATGAGGCCCGCGCAGAGATCAGCAACATCAGGATCGGCTTCTCAGGGTTCATCGAGCATGCTAAGCATTTTTACGGTGCAATCATCCCACCGGGAACTGAACCCGGTCAGGATAAGCACATGCAGCTCGTAACGAGAGAACCGCTTGGTGTAGTCGCATGCATCATACCGTTCAACTTTCCATGTGACCTTTACGATCAGAAAGTCGCACCGGCACTGATGATGGGCAACGCCGCCATCGTTCTGCCTTCATCTGACAACCCTCTCACACTTATGAGGCTTACCGAAATGCTCGTCGAAGCCGGCGTTCCGGACGGTGCCATCCAGTGCCTGACAGCTCCCGGAGCAGTTAAGAGCACTGCAGTTGCCGATCCCAGAGTACATCTCGTAACGCTGACAGGAAGCACAGAAGTAGGTATCCAGACAGCAGAAACTGCTGCAAAGAACCTGACTCACACAGCTCTCGAACTCGGCGGAAACGATGCGTTCATCGTGCTTGAGGACGGCGATGTCGACCTTGCTGTAGAGGAAATGATCTGGGGCAGGATGTACAATACAGGACAGGTATGCTGCGCAAGCAAGCGTTTCCTGATCCACAATTCGCTCAAGGATGAATTCGCAGAAAAGGCAGTTGCACGGATCAAGCAGCTGAAATACGGTGACCCTAAGGAAGAAGACACTCAGATCGCATGCCTCATCAGCGAAAAGGCAGCTGTCAAAGTTCAAAAAGAAGTTGACCTTACTGTTGAGCAGGGCGGCAGGATCATCCTCGGCGGCAAGAGAAACGGTGCTTTCTATGATCCGACCGTCATCACGGATGTACCTAAGACAGCTGATGTTGCCAAAGATATGGAGATATTCGGACCTGTAGTTCCTATCATCAGCTTCGATACTGATGAAGAGGCTATCGAGATCGCAAACAACTCCAAGTTCGGACTGTCAAGCTGTGTATTCTCAGCTGATCAGAAGCGTGCATTCAAAGTTGCAAAAGCTATGGAATCCGGCGGAGTCGTTATCAACGGTGCAAGCTTCTTCAGATCATTCGAAATGCCGTTCGGCGGCTGGAAACAGAGCGGCATAGGAACAGAAGGCGTTATGTCCACATTCAATGAAATGACCAGAGTTAAAAACATTACTCTCAAAAATATCGTAGATTAGTCCTGTGCGACTGATATACGAACTTTCTTCTCATGAAGGAGCTGCGGCGTTAATGCTGCAGCACAGCGTAAACTGCTTTTCTATTGCACAAGCAGCGTTTTATAGATTATAATTATATACGCTGCAAATCCTGCAAACACTTGCTTTTGGTCAGCGACAGCCACTCCGTCACTGCAGAAACCGCAGTGACGGAGATACCGTCTTGCTTTTCGGCACATATCATAGGATAATCCAGTCATCAACCGGGAGGTGAACAATGAACTTCAGTGAACAGATAAAAAACATCCGGGACAGTAACGGTCTGACGCAGGAACAACTTGCCTCACGCCTAAATGTTTCAAGACAGACGATATCAGGATGGGAAAACGAACGCAATCTGCCCGATCTGGAAATGGTAGTATCCATCGCTGAGCAGTTTGACCTCTCTCTCGATGAACTCATTTTAGGAGGAAATGATATGACAAAAAAACTTATAAGAGACGGAAGTGAAACAAGGAAAGCTAAAATGAATATGATCTCTGTTATGATCGGAACAGCACTGCTGTGTGCTGGAATCATGTGTATCGTTATAAAAGGGCTATCAATAGAGTATATCGACAGTAACGGCACCCTTCACGAAAACTTTTTTCTGCTCCCCATAGGCTTCCTGTTCATATTCAGCGGTCTAATGACTTTCATGATCACCGGGCTGACGAATGTCTTCAAAGCGATATCAGGCAGATGCCGAAACAAAGCGACACGTTAATAAAACATACGAAAACATAATTGCCATAATGTGTATAAATCTGTCACCTCAAAACCTTACGCTATCCCGTATACCCCATGTCTCTGGACAGCTGCATAGCTTTTTCCATAAGATACTCCGCAGTTTCCTGCACTCTCTCATCTGTAAGCACATGCTTTTCGCCGCTGGCGCTCACTGCAGCCACGATCTCGCCCCGGTAATCGTAGACAGGTACGCCTATACACCTGTGCCCTTTTTCATATTCCTCATCATCGATAGCCCAGCCCTGCGATCTGACTTTATTAAGCTCTCTATGCAGCGTATCCATGTTGTCGATCGTCTTTTCAGTGAATTTAATGAAGCTGCAGTCTGCCATGACTTCTTCAAGCTGCGTCTTCGAATATCCCGAAAGTATGCATTTTCCAAGAGACGAACAGTACGCAGGCACGCTGGTACCTATCCGGCGGTAAAGCTTTGCAGGAGTCACCATATGCATTTTTTCTATGTAAAGCACTTTGTCGCCTTCAAGCACTCCGAGATATGCAGACATTCCCAGGTGTGCGCTGATCTCGGCTATATATGGCCGCGCCTCGGTCTGCAGCTCGAGATGATTTATATAATAGCTTGCATCCTCTATGAGTTTGTATCCCAGCCGATAATTTCCTGATGCCGCTTTTGCCAGATAACCTCGGCTCACCAGCGTCATGATGATCCTGTGAGCGGTGCTCTTGTGGAGTCCCGTCTCCTCTGCGATCGCCGTCAGATGTTTGCCGCCCTGCTCTACTGCGACAGACTCTATTATATCGAGTGCGCGTTCTATCGACTGCACTCCTTTTTCATCAGTCATCCTCAGCACCTCCTATGGCAACAGTATATCATCAACAGCTCACCGCCGCACCTGTTTTCTGAATTATTTGTGATTTGTAAAAACCAGAAGCAGCAAAGAGATGCCAGGGAAATGTCGTTCATTCACAACGAGCATTTGACCAATCATTCACATCAGTCATTACTGCGGTTTTTCACAGCCATTATTCACAGCGCTCTGGGAATCTCTGGGGTCTCCGAAATATCCTGAAACGCTTAATAGTAAAATTCCGGTGCGCCTTTATACTCCTGTATCGTGTTGCCGCCGTCCACGATGAACTCCTGTCCCGTGATATACGATGCCTTGTCGGAGCACAGGAAAACTATCATATTAGCGACCTCTTCCGCCGTGCCGCTTCGCTTCATCGGCGTATTGAATCCCCCCTGATACTCGCCCTCCGTCTGGGATGCAGTCTGTATCCATCCCGGCAGCACATTGTTGATCGTCACATTATATTCACCGGCTTCGATCGCGATAGCCTTGCTCATACCGATGATCGCCGCCTTTGCAGCAGAATACGAAGCTTCGCCCGGATTGCTCACCACCGGACCTGTGACCGATGAAGTGTTGACGATCCTGCCGTATCCGGCCTTTTTCATATATCCCAGGACTTCCTTCGTCACATTGAATGGGATGTCGAGATTCCTTGCGATATCGTGATCCCAGCTTTCATATGACATTTCTTCAAAAGTATCGAATTCATCCTCTGACACGCCTGTCTGCACCATTCCCGCGTTGTTCACCAGCACGTCGATACGGCCGTATTCATCCATGATGTCTTTTATGAGATGCTGCACCGCCTGCCTGTCCATCAGATCTGCGATCATGCCCTTCGCCTCCGCACCGCCGGCTCTGAGCTCTTCAGCACGCTTCAGTATCCTGTCCGTCGTCGAAACAATGATAACCTTTCCTCCCAGATCACCGAGTATCCTCGCCGTCTGAAAGCCTATGCCGTTTTCACTGCCTGCGCCTGTCACCATGCAGACTCTGTCCGTAAAATCCAGAAACTGTTTCATCATATCCTCCCGCGTTATGCACGCTGTTTTTCAGTTTGCTTTCCCGTCTGCCTGTTCTTCCCTCAAGCCTCTGCACTGCTCTTTGAGCCACATCGAAACTTCATCATCCAGCAGCGGCGAAAGCGTTTCATATACTTTCCTGTGGTAGTCATCCACGTACTTTATCTCGGCTTCCGTGAGCATCAATACGTCTATCGCATCTCTCTCATACGGGCAGAACGTTAGCATTTCGAAAGCGTATTTTCCGTCTTTTTCTATGCAAAGGATCTCGTTCTCGATCCTTATGCCGTATCTGCCTTCGAGGTAGACTCCCGGCTCGTCGCTCGTTATCATTCCCGGAACTATATGACAGCCGGCGGCTCTCGAGCTTATCGTGTTCGGTCCTTCATGCACGCTCAGCATATGTCCGACTCCATGGCCTGTGCCGTGATTGAAGTCAAGTCCAAGCTCT
>CAVEWO010000085.1:0-6236 GCA_963619345.1 Bacteroidaceae bacterium | reverse complement strand
GTTTTATGAAAAAAAGTGTCAATATATTGACTGCTACACCGATTATGAAAGACAATATCAGACCCAGGGTTGTGGCAGAATCAGCTTTTTTCTGATTGTCCTGTCCTAAATATCCAGCAATCAAAACATTTACACCAACGCCTATCCAGATGGACAGGGCGTTCATAAGTGTTGTGATTGGAAATGAGAGTGAGACTGCTGCCAGTGCCTGCTCATTGATCTTTGCAACAAACATACTATCAACGAGATTATAGGAGTATTGTAAAAACATTGAGATAAGGGGTGGAGCAGACATTTGCAATATTAGGTTGTTAATTGGCTTGTATGCCATTTTATTTTCTGATTCCATTTTTATCCTCCAATTGACATGAAAATTCATTTAAAATATAATTATAGCGTGAATTTGACTATATAACAGTCGCTATCCTATGCTATTTCATAACAATCCTGCGAGGTGGTTATCGTATGATATCGGTGAACTTAAGAGATGATCAATCAGAAATGGTACATTATAATTTTGAAGATTATCCGATTTATATCCAGAAATCATTGTTATCGTCCTACTATAATTTTGAAGCTCCAGTACATTGGCATAGTGATTTAGAATTGCTTGCCGTCTTAAAGGGAGATATGAATTATTATATTAATGGCGAAATCATTACTATAGGACAGGGGGACGGTGTATTTATTAATTCAAAACAGCTTCATCGTGGTTTCTCGAAAACTAAAGATGAGTGTGAGTTTATTTGTGTTTTGGTACATCCATTGCTGCTTTGCGTTACTCAGGCGATGGAACAAAAATATGTGCTCCCATTGCTTAAAGACGAAAATATACCTTATGTGAAACTGTCTGCGGATGTTCAGTGGAAAAAGGAAGTATTAGGATTGATTCTGGATATGTATCATGAAAGAGAATCTGAAACAGCCCCCTTGACATTGGCTGCTTCATTCTTGAAAATATGGTCACTTATTTATGAAAAATCAGATATATCTATATCGGTGGAAAAGAAAAACGGCGATTTCACCATATTGAAAAATATGATCGGATATATTCAAAAAAATTATTACCGGAAGATAACACTTGATGATATTGCAAAATCAGGTGCAGTCGGGCAAAGCAAGTGCTGCAAATTGTTTGCAAAGTATATAGGCACTACACCGAATACCTATTTGATTCGATATAGGTTACATCAAAGTTTCTGGTATCTGAAAAATACAGATATGACGATTATCGAAGTTGCACAGACTGTTGGATTTTCAGGAAGTAGCTATTATGCAGAGATTTTTCGGAAATGGTATAATAAAAGTCCGTCAGAATATAGAAAGACATAAAATCATATCACGGTAGAGGGTTGCATTCCTAAGTAAACACGGCAGCAAACAATCTCTAAACAAAATTGATTGGTAATTGTCGAGTTTGAATAGACGTTTTTAAGAAAATAAATCCCGAACCTGTTGAAATTTCAACGGTTCGGGATTTTTGAGTTTTTGGTTTGACGTATCTTGCGCAGAATACAATAAAAATGATTGGTATCACATAGAATGCAAGCAGGAGGTACACTGAGGCTTTAAACACAGTGAAAAACCCGCGCCTTAAGACGCGGGTTAGTAAATGGGGCTTATAACCCCAGTGTGATGCCACCCGATTTACGGGTGGCATCGATTGGCAATTATGTTGTGAAAACCCAAAAAGTCGGATTTTTGTGTTATTTGGATGCATAGCTGCGATGTTCTTAAACACCTTTATGCATCATTAGTTTGTGTACCAGCCAGGGAGTCCTGGATCAAGTGAATCATTGATCTGCTTAACTTCCTGATATTCTTCGAGTCCGTGTACGCCGAGGTCTCTGCCGATACCTGACATCTTGTATCCGCCCCAAGGAGCTTCTACGAAGCAAGGATTGTAACAGTTGATCCAAGTGATTCCTGCACGGATTTCTTTAACGACTCTGATAGCACGCATGTGATCATTTGTGAACACAGCACCAGCAAGACCGTAATCTGTATCATTTGCAAGAGCGATAGCTTCTTCTTCAGTTTCGAAAGTCTGGATAACTACTACTGGTCCGAAAATCTCTTCACGTACGATCTTCATATCAGGTGTGCAGTTGTCAAATACTGTAGGTCTGATGAAGAATCCCTTGTCACATCCGTCTGCCATGTGACGTTCTCCGCCGCACAGGCATACAGCGCCTTCTTTTTTACCGATTTCTATGTATTCGAGTACGTCGTTCATCTGGCCTTCTGATACCATAGCGCCTATGTCAGGGTTCTTCATCGGATCACCGATAGTCATGTTGTTTGCTCTTTCAACGAGACGCTTCACAAACTGATCGTGGATCGACTTGTGAACGATGATACGTGAACCTGCGGAACATATTTCGCCCTGGTTCATGAAGATACCGATCATAGCCCATTCAACAGCACGTTCGATGTCAATGTCCGGGAACAGGATGTTAGGAGATTTTCCGCCGAGTTCGAGGCCGATCTTCTTAACGTTTCCTGCAGCAGCGCGCATGATGCTCTGTCCTACAGCAGTACTTCCTGTGAATGTGATGCTGTCAACTTTCTTGCTTTCAGCGAGTTCGTTGCCGATAAGTCCGCCAGGTCCGAGAACCAGGTTAGCACAGCCCTTTGGAAGTCCAGCTTTTTCGAATATCTCGAACAGCTTTACAACACTTACAGGTGTGATAGTTGCAGGCTTAAGGATTATACTGTTGCCAGCAGCGAGAGCCGGAGCCAGTTTCCAGATTGCGATCATGAGAGGATAATTCCATGGAGTTACCAGTGCGCATACTCCAACAGGTTCGTGGATTGTGTATGAGTGCATAGCACCGAATCCATCGTTCACTTCATATGATCCGCCAGCCGGCTTAGTGATGAGTCCTGCATAGTATTTGAATACATGTATTGCATCATCTACATCTGCTTCTGACTCTCTTAACGGCTTTCCGTGGTTCTCAGTTTCGATAGCAGCCAGTTCATCTCTTGCTTCGTCCATAAGGTCAGCTATCTTGAAGAGGATATCAGCTCTTGCCTGAGCGGGCATTCTTCTCCATTCGCCTTTGCCGTAGAAAGACTCGTAAGCTGAGTCGATAGCAAGATCAACGTCTTCTTTGCCACTACGTACTGCATGTCCGATCACATCACCGTTTGCAGGGTTAATGATCGCTGTTGTTTCTCCTGAAATGGCAGGTCTCCACTCGCCATTGATGTAGTTCTGGAATACTTTCATACCTTTACCTTTCTGCATCAGATCGTGCAGATGTGTTCAGTCTCTGCACTGGAGTCTGATGATTCTTTGATAGTTTTCTCTTTATTCGAAATTTTGTGTATGCACGAATTATAATGTAAAAAATATGAAAAATATGTCGTATATACAACAATTTGTCAAATTAATTTGCTGACAGTGTATGCTTAAGTTGCGGCGTGCTCTTTAGATTCTGGTCTGAAAATCGTCAGAACAGATAGTATATATGCTTCCGGAAAAACTGATGAGGCCTTCACGTCTCATCTCGTTGAGTTCTTTGGAAAGTGTGCTGCGGTTTATACAAAGGTATTGTGCGAACTGTTCCTGAGTCATGCCGATATCAAATGTCCTCTTTCCACGTTTTTCGCTGATGATGCTGAGATAGGTGGTGATCCGTTCTCTTATGGTGCGTTTTGAAAGTACATCTACTTTGTACATTATCTTGATGTTTTCGTCAGAGAGGATCTTAGTCATGTTCTGCAGCAGGATCAGCTTGCATGTGTCGGAAATCGCAGGGGTCGTGAAGAATTCAGCGTATCTGAAAAACACAAGGGTGCAGTCTGTTTCAGCTATGAGCATGCTAGGGCTTGTGAAAAATGTAGATGAAACGGCTTCGAGTCCGATTATGTCATTCCTGCGGAAAGTCTGCAGGATCTGTGACGTGCCGTCGTAATGGTATTTCACAGAAAGAACTTTGCCTGCTGCGATTATACCGATTTTTTCGATGATATCACCCTGTATCAGGATAGTTTCATCTTCGGAGTACATCTTTATGTGCGGTTTCAGTTCGCGACATATCATATCGAAATCAGCTTCAGGTATATTTTTAAACAGTGTGGAGCTCCTTATGCTCTCCATATCAAACATCATATTTCCCCTTGAATATATAAATCAGATGTATATTATCACAGTATATCCGAGGGCACTGTTGTATATACAACAGTATGTGTTGTAAGGGTTTGCATGCGTGTTTTCCGGGAAGAGCGCATTATAGTCTTTTTGACGCTGCCGCGACCTTGACACAGAGGGCTCAAAAGGCTATAATTCAACACATGAGGCCTGCCGGAGGGCAGGTGTGAAACAGCAGTTCAAAACATGATTAGAAGGAAGAAAATGAAAATAATAATCACAGCAGGAGGTACCAGCGAGCGTATAGATGACGTCAGAACTATCACTAATTCATCGACGGGAAGGCTGGGATATGCCATAGGGAAAGCATTTGCAGACATGTACGGAGACAAACTTGAAAAGATATATTATCTGCACGGTCTGCGTGCGGCGTTTGTGGAGCATGAGAAAGTCGAACCGATAGCGATAGAAGGCGTGATGGATCTTCAGGAAAAGCTCACTCAGCTGCTTGAAAACGAGAAGATAGATGCAGTGATACACGCGATGGCAGTCAGCGATTACCTTGTAAATGAAGTCACGACGCTCGACAGGATAAGGGACACTGAGGATCCGGACAATAGAGCTGATCTTTCAGGCAACAAGATCAGTTCGGATATAGACGATCTCGTCATCCATATGAAAAGATCACCGAAGGTGATAAATATGATAAAAAAGAAAAGTCCGGAAACTGCGCTGGTTGGCTTCAAGCTGCTCAGCGCAGTGCCGCATGAAGAACTGATAAGCGTCGGAAAGCGTCTGATGCAGAAGAACGACTGCGATTTTGTACTTGCGAATGATCTTCAGGAGATCGGTCCGGATTTTCACAGAGGATATCTTATCCATAAGGACGGCACTTATGATATAATGGAGAATAATGAAGAGATCGCCCGCATGATCGCCATGCGTGTAATGGAGTCGTGTTAAAAGGGAGGGACTTTCGATGAATATAGTTCTGGGAGTGACAGGCAGCATAGCTGCGTACAAGGCAGCAGACATAACGAGTCGCTTCAAAAAGCTGGGGCATAACGTAGACGTGATACTTACAGAAAGCGGCAGCAGGATAATAACGCCGATCACATTGCAGACACTGAGCAAAAACAAGGTGCATATGGACATGTTCGAGGAGATCACGCCGAAGGAAGTCAAGCACATATCGCTGGCGGAAAAGGCGGACGTGCTGCTGATCGCGCCGGCTACCGCGAACATCATAGGCAAGATCGCGAACGGCATCGCTGACGATTTTCTGTCGACAGTAGTGATGGCCGCAGCGAACCACACACCGATTTACATCGCACCTGCGATGAACACAAATATGTATGAAAATCCGGTAGTGCAGGGAAATATCGACAAGCTGAAAAAGCTGGGATATCATTTCATAGAGCCCAAGGAATCCATGCTGGCATGCGGAGTTCTCGGCAAGGGGGCACTGGCGGATGTCGACGTTATAGTAGAAACGATTGAAGGGAGTATCAGATAGATGATAAGTTACCAAAGTACAAGAGGAAGCAGCAACACGAAGACCGCGGCACAGGCTGTAATACAGGGCATAGCAGAGGACAAGGGACTTTATGTGCCTGACAGTGTGCCGGCACTGCCTAAGAAGATATCGGAGTTTATCGGCAAACCGTACAAGGAAGTGGCGCGCGACATAATCAAGGCATTCTTCACGGATTATACGGATGAGGAAATGCAGCACTGCGTGGACGGTGCATACGATACGAAGTTTGAGGAAAAGGAAATCGTTCCTGTAAAGGAAGCAGGCGGTGCATACTTCCTGGAGCTTTATCACGGAAAGACTGCAGCGTTCAAGGATATGGCGCTTTCCATACTGCCATACCTCCTCACGACTGCGATGAAAAAAGAAAACGAAGACAAGAAGATTTGCATACTGACAGCTACGTCAGGAGATACCGGAAAGGCTGCACTCGAGGGTTTTGCAGATGTTCCGGGAACTGAGATAATCGTATTCTTCCCTAACCAGGGTGTGAGCGAAGTACAGGAAAGACAAATGATCACCCAGGAAGGGGCGAATACTCACGTCTTTGCAATAGAAGGAAACTTTGACGATGCGCAGACAGGTGTCAAGAAAATATTCAAC
>CAVEWO010000084.1:0-6297 GCA_963619345.1 Bacteroidaceae bacterium | reverse complement strand
TGTTATTTCAATATGTCTGGTTTATGCAGTTGAAAATGAAGTGTCAAACTCCCGATTTCAGCCATAAACCCCTAATATACAGAGGCCCTTGGCTGAAAACTGGAAATCATATTTTTTTGATAGTACCTAAAAAGCCGCTTATCAATGGCCGATTGGATTTTTTCAGCCATATGATATAGAATCGGATAGAGCTAAGCTGAAAACTGGAAATGCAAACCAATTAAAAAAAGAAAGCATACCGCAGATACGAAAGATAACTGTTAATAAATTCCTATATTTGCCTTATTTCAGCCATAAAGGTCTGCTAAATATACATTTCTGGCTGAAATAGCTGCGACATCGAGGCTTTTTCAAAAAACCTGAAGAATTTATCCAGTCTGCGTAGCCCTGCACATCCATCTCCCCCTAGCATAACCGATATTGCGCTCGTCCTATATTTTAACTATAATTTATTTAACGATCGACAAACAGATGAAACACCACGGGCATAACCTGATGTCGATCTTCGATCGACAAACAGATGAAAGGAGGAGACCATGGACAGAGTCATACTGCACTGCGATATGAACGGCTTTTTTGCATCTGTCGAGCTGCTCGACTACCCGCAGCTCAAAAACAAGCCAATGGCTGTATGCGGCAATCCGGAAGATCGCCACGGCATCATACTTGCAAAAAATGAGATCGCCAAAAAATACGGTATAGTCACTGCTGAGACCCTGTGGCAGGCCAGGAAAAAATGTCCCGAGCTTAAGGTCGTTCCTCCGCATCACCACAAATACAGGCATTACAGCAAACTGATAAACCAGATATATCTTCGCTACACTGACATGGTCGAACCGTTCAGCGTAGACGAATCGTGGCTCGACGTGACCGGGAGCACGAAGCTTTTCGGCACCGGCTCACACATCGCCGACGAGATCAGACAGACAGTAAAGAACGAGCTCGGACTCACGCTTTCAGCCGGAGTATCGTTCAACAAGATCTTCGCAAAAATGGGCAGCGACTACAAAAAGCCTGATGCCACCACTGTGATAACGCGGGAAAATTTTAAACTGCTGCTCTGGCCGATGAACGTCAGATCCATGTTTTTCGTAGGAAAAGCGACCGCAGGCAAGCTTCACGACTATGGCATCAAAACGATCGGGGAGCTTGCAAATTCAGACCGCAACATGGTGAAGAAACTGCTCGGAAAACAGGGCGGACTGATACACGACTACGCCAACGGTCTCGACACGACTCCGGTCCTGCGATACGATCATCTTGAAAAGATCAAGTCCATAGGCAACGGCACCACATTCCGCAGGAATCTCCAGGGCTTCGACGATATAAAGGTCGGGGTAATAGGACTCGCCGATACAGTCGCCAGCCGTCTGCGCAAGCACAAGCTGAAAGCCTTCGGAGTCAAAGTCGACATCAAAGATCCTGCACTGAAAGTCATATCCAGACAGCAGCAGCTCGACAATCCGACAAATCTGACCGAAGTCATCACTGAAACAGCGCTGTCGATAATCAGAAAATCCTGGTCGATGCGCGATCCCATCAGGATGCTCACGATCACCGCGATAAACCTTTGCGATGAAAACCAGGCGCAGCAGCTTTCACTGTTTTCCGATGAAAACATCAGCATCGAAAAAGGGGAAAAAGTCGAACGCGCGATGGACAGCATCAGACAGAAATTCGGCTCGGGAGCTATCAGCTTCGGAGCCGTACTCAATAACGACATCGGGCTCGACACCGGCAGTCTGCCAGGATCTGCCGACCCAGGTGCATCCGGTGCCAGCGACAATACTTTCGCACTGCCGAAATCCATAGGCCCCAGCGGTGACGATATCTAAAGATAGCAACAGCCAAAGATAACAATGACGAAAAAAGACCTGAGATCAGAATCGTGCACCACGCACACACTGCCGCCTCAGGTCTTTATTTATCATTTTGTCATTTTCTTGTATACACCGATTGCATTGCTACCGATTGCATTGCTCTGCATGCCTGCACCTCAGCTCCCGCTACGACAGGAGCTCGGCTATCTCATACAGGTCTTTTCTGAATTCTTTTTTCATCTCGAGCGCATCGGCCAAATCGACCGCTATGATCTCATTGTTTATTATACCTATCGCCTTGCTTCGCTCATCATCGTACAAAAGCTTCACGGCTTTGCTTGCCATGACGCTCGCGAGCATCCTGTCGCGTCCCGTCGGAGTGCCGCCTCTCTGGATATATCCCGGCACTACCGAACGCACTTCCCGACCCGTACGATCCTCGATTATCTCCGCAAGCTGCTGTACACTCATGTCGACACCTTCTGCTTTCATTATTATACTGTGCAGCTTCCCGGACTGCTGCCCGCGCAGCACTCTGCGGCATACCATGTTTATATCGGTCTCCATCTCCGGAACAAGTATCACATCAGCACCGCCGGCAAGCCCTGCATGAAGCGCGATATCACCACAGTGACGTCCCATGACTTCTACTATAGTGGTTCGCTCGTGAGCAGACGCCGTATCCCTGAGATTGGATATCATAGACAGCACAGTGTTCACCGCCGTGTCAAAGCCTATCGTATAGTCTGTACAGCCGAGATCGTTGTCTATCGTTCCCGGGATACCCATCACAGTCACACCGAGTCTGTCGAGTTCCAGACCGCCGTGAAACGATCCGTCGCCGCCTACGACGATCAGTCCCTCTATGCCGAAAGTCTGCAGCATGTCCACAGCGTGTTTCTGCCATTTAGCTTCCCTGAAGCGTTCGCTTCTCGCCGTTCTGAGTATCGTACCGCCTCTCTGCAGTATATCTCCGACGGAATGCCATTCCATCTTTTTGATCTCACCGTCAAGCAGGCCCTCGTATCCGCGTTCGATCCCGAACACCTCCATGTCCGTCGAAAGTCCCGTCCTGACAGCCGCTCTGACTGCGGCGTTCATTCCCGGCGCATCTCCACCGCTGGTAAGTATCGCTATTTTTTTCATATCTAATTCCTCCATATTCACTCAGCCCTTGTAGTTTTCTTCCCCCACTATATCTATCACAGCTCTCCTGAAATCCATATCAGGGTCAACCCACAGATCGCACTCCGTTCTGAACGATCCGCCGGTCGGCATATACACGATTGCCTGATACTTGCCGCGATGCGAAGTCATTATGTCCTTTATGCGATTCAGCATTTCCGACGTGTCGCCTGCAGGGAGTTTTATCTTCACCAGCCCCTCAGGCACATCGCCGGCACCTGCCGCAGCCTGACCTGAGCTGTATCTGCCGGCATTGTCCGCTCTGCCTTCCTGTGCGGGCATTCCCGCAGTTCCCCGGCTGCCGCCGTGTCTGCCATTTTGACCGCTGTCTGCGCCTTTCCATGATCCGCCGGTGCCATACTCTCCGGCGCCGTCATCAGCAGTCACATCGGCAAGCGCACGTATGTCAGTTATCCTGTTGGCCAGCAGCTTCGGCACCTCACCTTCCTTAAAGTTTATCGTGCCCGCCACCGATATGATCGAATCCTCTGCGGTCAGAGTGCCATACCGCTCGTAAACGTTCGGGAACACCACCACTTCGACTGTGCCGTACAGATCCTCCATATCGACGAATGCCATCATTTTGCTGTTCTTCGTTATCAGAGTCTTTCTGCCCGTCACTATCCCCGCCATCACTGCGCTCATCCCGTCAGTGATGAAGCTGTGCGCCTCGCCGCTTTCCTCATTTTCAAGCACTTCCGCTAGATCCTGTGAAGTCACTGTTACCGACCTTTCTATCATGTCGCGGTACTCCGTAAGCGGATGATCCGTTATGTAAACGCCCAGCATCTCCTTCTCCTGTGCGATGAGGAGATCTTTTTCAAAATTCTTCACGTCAGGAAGCTTCTTGACACTCTGGCTTTCTTCCATCGTCTCCGCGTTCAGCTGGAAAAGCGACAACTGCCCTTCGAGTACGTTCTTCGCATTCGACTGAGCCGATTCTATCAGACTTTCGAATATCCCCATATGAGCTGCTCTGTTTTCGCTGAAACAGTCAAGCGCTCCCGCTTTTATCAGACTCTCCACGGCCTTCTTGTTTATCCTGTGTATGTCCAGGTTATCTATGAACTGAAATATGTCCTTAGGCAGCCCCTTTGCCTCTCGCGCCTCTATGATCGCATCAGCAGGCCCTTCGCCTACGTTTTTTACGCCGAGAAGCCCGAACCTTATCTTGCCGTCAGATACGGTGAAGTTCTTGCCGCTTTCATTGACATCAGGAGGCAGCACCTCTATGCCCATGTCCACGCAGTTCCTTATATATTTCGCCGTTGAATCTGCATCGCCCATCACGCTGGTCAGAAGCGCCGCCATGAATTCCACCGGATAATGCACCTTAAGATATCCCGTCTCATATGCGAGCACAGCATATGCGGCCGCATGCGACTTGTTGAACGCATACTCCGCAAAGCTTACCATCTGGTTGAATATCTCTTCAGCCGCCTCTTCCGGTACACCGTTGCGCACACAGCCTGCAATCTCGACAGTCCCGTTGTCTGCAGTCTTTCCATGTATGAAATACTCCTTTTCCTCGAGCATAACGTCCATCTTCTTCTTGCTCATCGCACGGCGCACGAGATCCGAACGACCGTATGAATAGCCCCCCAGGTCTCGCACAATCCTCATTACTTGCTCCTGGTACACCAGGCATCCATACGTTACGGAAAGTATCGGCTCGAGACTCTCGTGGATGTATTCGATGCTCTCAGGGTGTTTCTTGTTGTCTATATATGTAGGTATCGACGACATAGGACCCGGTCTGTAAAGCGAGATGCCTGCAACGACATCTTCAAAGCAGTCCGGCCTGAGGTTTTTCATGAACTGCGTCATTCCGCCGCTTTCCAGCTGAAATATTCCCTGCGTGTTCCCTTTTGAAATCATCTCATAGACCGCCGGATCATCGTAGTCCATAGAAGCGAAATCTATCTTCACACCGTGGTTTTCCTCGATCATCTCAAGAGCGTCCCTTATTATCGTCAGATTTCTGAGCCCCAGGAAGTCCATCTTGAGCAGCCCCAGCTCCTCTATCGTAGTCATGTTGAACTGCGTGGAAAGCCCTTTATCTGCAAGGTAAAGCGGCACATATTCGTCGATGCTCTCCTTTGATATCACCACACCGGCAGCATGAGTCGATGCGTGGCGCGGCATTCCCTCGATAGCCCTTGCCATATCTATGACCTTGCGAGTCGTCTCCTCGGACTCATACTTGGCCTTGAGCTCGGGACTCGTCTCAAGTGCCTTGTCTATCGTCATCTTCAGCGCGAATGGTATCGCCTTCGCGATCGCGTCCGTTTCAGGATAGCTGACATTCAGCACCCTTCCTACGTCACGCACGGCCTGCTTCGCCTTCATCGTTCCGAAGGTTATGATCTGCGACACCTTGTCTTCGCCGTATTTCTCAATAACGTAATCAATGACCTCGCCTCGCCTCTCGTAACAGAAGTCTATATCGATATCAGGCATGCTGACTCTTTCCGGATTGAGGAAACGCTCGAATATCAGATCGTATTTGATCGGATCTATGTCAGTTATTCTTAGCGTGTATGCCACTATGCTGCCCGCAGCCGAGCCTCTGCCGGGTCCGACCATTATGCCCTTGTTCTTCGCGTAGTTTATGAAATCCCAGACTATCAGGAAGTATTCCACATATCCCATGTTTTCTATCGTGGAAAGCTCATAGTCGAGCCTTGCATGCAGTTCTGCCATCTTCTCACTGCCTGCATCTTTATATCTCTGCTGCAGCCCTTCTTCGCATAGCTTTCTCAGGTATTCTCTGTTCGTCATACCGTCCGGGGCGCTGAAATCAGGCAGGTGAAGTTCTCCGAACTTGAATGTCACGTCACAGCGTTCTGCGATCGCCGCCGTATTGTCGCAGGCCTCCGGGATGTTTGCAAATATCCTGCGCATCTCATCTTCGGACTTGAGATAGAACTGGTCGTTCGGGAATCTCATTCTGTTTTCTTCATCTATCGTCGTCGCCATCTGTATGCACATCAGCACGTCCTGTGCCACAGCGTCCTTCTGTCTGACATAGTGTACGTCATTCGTAGCGACAAATGGTATGCCTGTCTCCTCGTGCAGCTTTTTCATATCAGGAAGTATGCGCATTTCCTCTTCGAGTCCCTGATCCTGCAGCTCAAGAAAGAAATTGTTTTCCCCGAATATCTCCCGCATCTCGAGAGCTTCTTTCTTTGCGCCGGCATAATCTCTGTTGAGCAGCCTGTACTGTATCTCTCCCGCAAGGCACGCGGACAGCGCGACCAGGCCTTCGCTGTACTGCCGCAGTACATTCTTG
>CAVEWO010000083.1:0-6326 GCA_963619345.1 Bacteroidaceae bacterium | reverse complement strand
GTGCAACGGCTGTTTCCGAAGACGGGGCATACAGCATGGGTGTCCTGACAGGAACAGTGGCGGGAGGCTACGAAGCCGGATTCATAGGTACGAAGGCTCGTGAAAAACGGAGAGCGGCGAAGATCCGTGAGTGTGCAGACAGGATAGCGGAGCTTGAGGAACAACGGGATCGGCTGATAAACGAGAAGACTGTGCTGGCGGAAAGAAAAGAAACGCTGAAAAATGAATACGACAGACTACCGAAGGATACGGACATGCGGGAAGCACTGAAGATGCTGACTGCAGGAGAAAATGAATATGACCGTAAGAAGCAGGGCTGCGAGGAACTGGATATGCAGCTGCGGGAGATCGTTGATATACTCAGGGAAAAGAAAGCCGAGGCTCTGAAGATCGCGGAGTCTCTTTATATAAAATGTTCATACGAAACTTTCAGAGCAGCAAAGAAAGCTGCCGAAGATTACGGAAAACATCTTGTTGAGGCGAAAGCGGCTCATGAGATGTTTCTGAGGAGCCTGGAATATCTGAGAGAACGGCAGCAGAGACTCGAAGATCTGGATGAAGATATGGATAACACAAGATATGATATATCCATCATAGAGAAGAATATAAGACGCATGGAGGAAGAACAGCGTTCAGTGCAGCAGCAGCTCAGTCTGACAGATTATGAAGAGATAAAAGAACGACTCGACAGCTGTATCGCATGGCTGAGAGCCTATCCGGATCTGCTTACAGAATGTGTTACAGGTACAGCACATAAGCATGAGGAAATGAAGCGGCTGGAAGACAGTATTGCAGAGACCGGAAACAAGATAGAAGAATATGAAAACAGGACTGCCTATTTTTCCGGGTGCTATGAGATGGAAAGAGAACTGGCATATGTTGACATACCGGATAATATCAGTGATGATGCGGAGCATATAAGAAAATACCTGGAGGCTGATGTCCGCTCGCTGGACAAGGACAGCATCATAAGGGATCTGAACAGAGTGTTTTATGAAAACAGAGGTGCTCTCACAGATTACCAGCTGATGCAGTATGATCTGTTCGACGACAATGAACAAGCGGCAGTCGTGGCCGGGTACTCCGCAAAGCGGATAGACATTTCTGCCAGATATAACGGCACCAAGATATCTTTCGCAAGTCTGCTGGGGCATCTTGAAGAGGATATCCGGGAACTGGAGGATCTCATAAAGGATGGAGACAGAGAGCTCTTTGAAGATATACTTGCCAATACAGTGAGCAGGAAGATAAGAGGCAGGATAAACGCATCCGGCATGTGGGTACAGAAGATGAATGCACTGATGAGCAGCATGGATACATCCAGCGGGCTGAAACTCAGCCTCAGGTGGAGGAGCAGGACTGCGGAACAGGAGGATCAGCTCGACACGAGAGAACTGGTGGAGCTTCTGAAGAAAGACTACAGGGTGATGAGCGAAGATGAAGCGTCGAGACTTTCAGCACATTTTCGGTCAAAGGTGGAAGAAGCCAGACGCGATTCACAGGACAGCGGCAGCATGGTATCTTTCTATCAGATCATGAAAGAAACTCTGGATTACCGTAAATGGTTCGAATTCCAGCTGTTCTCACAGAAAAACGGTGAACGGCAGAAGGAACTGACCAACAGTGTGTTCGGAACATTCAGCGGCGGAGAAAAGGCAATGTCCATGTATGTACCGTTGTTTTCCGCTGTAGTCGCAAAATACCAGGGCGGACGGGAGGATGCACCAAGACTCATATCGCTGGACGAGGCTTTCGCCGGAGTGGACAACAGGAATATACGGGACATGTTCCGTCTTATGGCAGAATTTCGGTTTGACTTCATCATCAATTCCCAGGTGCTGTGGGGAGATTGTGACACCCTGGATGCACTGGCGATATACCAGCTTATCCGGCCGGAAAATGCCAGATTTGTGACGGTAATGCCGTATCTGTGGAACGGTCATAAGAAAGAACTGCTGGAAAATGAACAGCAGGCAGAGCAGAGAGGAGCTGAGATTGAGCGGCAGGCAGGAATGTAAACCCATCAGAATGCAGTGTCTGGAATACTTCCGGCGCAGCCCGGTGTGGAAGAAAGTCCTGGAAGGATTCAGGGAAAAATATCATTCATACGGCAGCTTTTCGGGAAAAGTCATACTTAAGGATCCTGACATGAGAGATATCGAGGAGCTGGAGGGGTTTTTCAGCAGGAATTTTCACGGACAGAAAAGTGTCACGATCTCGGCTGAAAGATTCCGGAAAGCCCTTGCATCCAGCAGATACGGTGATATATCTCCGGAGGAACTGATGGAACTGTTTTTCGGTAAAGCTCCGGTGGGCCGGAAAGAGCAGGAACTTTTAAGAGAAAAGGAAAAGCAGAAAATACTTGATGCGTTCATGAAACATTTTACAGGAACTCCTGCTGCCGATGATCCGGAAGCTATCGCAGGCATGGTGAAATACAGCAGCAGGAGAGAACTCGCGGAATGGAGCCAGGAACTCTGGCTGGCAGCGGATATTTTCAATGCACTGCCGTACCGTCATGGCAGAAAGATGTATCTGGCGGTTTTTGCAGCAGCGCTCACAGGAAACCCTCATGCATTTGATCATGGCACATCAGAGGGAGCCCTGCTTTATAAGGTAGTGCTGGCTGATCTTGAACTGAGAGGAGCGGCGATAGAGTCCTCTGACATATTCATGTCATATAAACGACAGCGAAGTTATCTGGCGGCAGGTATAATGCTGGATGATATCTCTAACTATGCGATGCTGTACAATATGCACGGGGTATGCGCGGACGGAAGGGTCCATGAAGGCACAGCAGGCTTCGCAGCGGAAAAGGATATCATGCAGGTACCACTTGCTGTGATAGTTGACTGGGAGGAAATAAGATGTCCTGACAGCGAAATATATATCGTAGAGAATCCATCTGTTTTTGCGATGCTCTGTGAGCAGGAGAAGTCTTCAAAGGACAGTTCAGGGAAGGCATTCATGTGCATGAACGGTCAGCCCCGGCTGGCGGGACTGATGGTACTGGATCTTATCTCGAAGTCAGATACCAGAGTTTTCTATTCCGGTGATCTGGATCCGGAAGGACTGATGATCGCACAGAAACTGGCGAAGTATTATAAAGGCAGGTTTGAATTCCGGCACATGAGCGCAGCGGACTATGAAGAATGCAGATCGGAAGAAAGAATATCACCCAAACGACTGAAAATGCTGGATAAGATAACAGATGAAAGACTGAAGCCGACAGCGGAACAGATACGGAAACACGGTACCGCCGGATATCAGGAAAATATCGCAGACCTGGTGTTTATAGCGGGGATATCATCATCTTGACAAACATCTGAAAAAAGTATATAAGGAAACAACAGGAAGAGGACTATATCCATGACCAGATATCAATGAAGGAATATATGGATCCATTCACAGGCAAAAAGAATAAATAAAAGAAGCCACTTCAAGCCCCCTATGCAGGGGCTGGACAAAGGAACTGAACAGAATATCATGGAACGACGGCACACCGAAATATGACATCAGAGACTGGGCACCGGAACATGAAAAGATGGGCAAAGGAGTAACGCTCTCCGAAGAGGAAATGGACCAGCTCAAAAGCCTGCTGTAGTCTGTATATCTGCAGGCTGAAATTCAAGGCAGCAAATAGCTCGCAAAAATCATAAACTCATAGACGGCAGGCTGCTCCAGACGGACAAGAAATACTCGAACCTCAAAATGAAGCAGAAGGAAAAGATAAACCTCTGGATCAACGAAGAAATCAGAGCATATTATGAACGCAATGGTAATTTTCCGCGAAAACCGGAGGCTTTTATGGATGTGTTGGACAGGCTCTATACAAGAATCGAGGATGCAGGCATATGGATACCATACGATTTCATATTTCAGACCAGCTGGCTATGTGCTGTGGTTTGACGCTTACGTTATGGATGCAAACAATTTGGTTGATAAGCTGATAAAACCTCCGCCGCTGGATAAACAAGCCTTGCGCAGCAAGGTCAACGAACTGATTGGTGAATATACTAAGGGGGAAGACGCCGGTAAGCTGCGTATTATTGTAAAAGAATAACACAGATTATATCGAAAGAGAGGTGAAAAGCGTGTTAATGAATTCATCTGAGTATATCTCTGTTGTTGAAAATATCAAGCATGAAATAAGAGCTGCGCAATATCGTGCGGCAGTTCATGCGAACACAGATATGCTGCTGCTTTACCATGATATTGGCTGCATTATCAATGAGCATAAATCATGGGGTAATAAATTTATTGATAATCTTGCTACAGATATACGAACTGATTTCCCGGGGAGCAAAGGATATTCCGTCCGCAATTTGAAATATATGTCGAAATTTGCAGAGACCTATCCGGATCGAGAATTTGTGCAAACAGTGTCTGCACAAATTCCATGGTCTCATAATATTACAATTATAGAAAAGGTTAAGGATCCGGAACAGCGCATATGGTACATTCAAAAAACAGCTGAAAACGGATGGTCACACAATGTCCTGATTCACCAAATTGAGAGTGGGCTGTATCAGCGTCAGGTGCTGGTTGATAAGGTTTCCAACTTTGAAAGCCATCTGCCATCGCCGCAAAGTGAGTTGGCAGTGCAGACCATGAAAGACCCATATGTGTTTGACTTCATTCCTTTTCGTGAGGATATGATAGAACGCGATATTGAGCAGGCACTGGTTCGTGATATCACCAAGCTCCTGCTGGAACTTGGAACCGGATTCGCATTTTTAGGTAATCAGTACCATCTGAATATCGGTGGTGATGATTTTTATATTGATCTGCTGTTCTATAACTTGAACCTGCGCTGCTATGTGGTTATCGAGTTGAAGACCGGAGACTTCAAGCCGGAATATGCAGGACAGTTAAACTTCTATCTGTCAGCGGTAGATGGTACTCTGAAAAAAGAAGAGGACAATCCTTCAATTGGATTATTGCTGTGTAAGAGTAAAAACAACTTGGTTGCGGAATATTCACTCAAGGATATTTCCAAACCAATTGGAGTGAGCGAATATACAATAACCAGTAATCTGCCAGACGATTTGGAAAAACAGCTTCCATCTATTGAAGACATTCAGAAAAGGATTAAATAAATTGTGCAAATAGCTCTTGCACAATTAAAAACGAAAGTGAGGACTTTGAATCTATATATATATATCAGGAAGGTAACATATACATTTGATGAATTCCCAATGAATCGTTATAAAACGGAGCAGGAATGAACTTCACATGTATGATTGGAGGTGACAGTTATGGCTAATTTTTCAGAAAACTATGGTCTTGAATTCTTAATGAACGATGATACTGCAATGGGCTTTGTTGCCTATTTGCTTGAGGAAGGCAAGGCGATTTCAGGTTATTATGGGTATCCATATTTGTTCAAATCCTTGGGTGATGTCGAGTATTGGGTTAAGCCTTGCTTTGCAAAGAAAGAGCACGACTTTATAGGGAGGTAACATTATGACAAAAACAATAACGGTTAAAGGAATAGGAAAGGTATCAGTTGCGCCTGATTATGTTGTTTTATCTATGAAATTAAACTCACAGGATATGGATTATGAAAAAGCAATGGCTAGTGCTGCTGAAAATATTGAACAGCTTAACGTATCTTTAGAGGCAGCCGGTTTTGAAAAAAAAGCAGTAAAAACAACGAAATTTAACGTTCATACAGAGTATGAATATAAACGTAAAAAAGATGGCAGCAGCAAAAGGGTGTTTAATGGATATGTGGTAGAGCATAATCTTAGACTTGAGTTTGATTTTGATTCTAAGAGGCTTGCGGAAGCATTATCAACAATTGGATCGTGCCTTGCACATCCTATGCTTACAATTTCATTTACAGTCAAAGACCAAACGGCAATCAACGAAGAAATGCTTCGCAATGCGGCAGCGAATGCAAAAGCAAAAGCTGAAATCCTCTGTGATGCATCTGGAAAAGAACTTGGTGAACTATTAGGCATTGATTATAACTGGGGAGAATTGGATATTCACTCCGATACCCGCTATAACATTGATGATGACTGCCTTGCAGTGCCAATGTTTCTGAAAAAGAGTGTAGAAATAGATATAGAGCCTGACGATATTGATATCAGTGATACTGCAACATTTGTCTGGGAAATCAAATAAATCCGAAGAGGAAATGGACCAGCTCAAGAGACGGCTGTAGTTTGTATATCTGCAGGCTGAAATTCAAGGTACCAAATAGCTCGCATAGATAATAAACAGAGCGCAGCCAGGCAGCAAACCACAGGAGGTGACGTTTTGTCTCGCAAAAATCATAAACTCATAGACGGCAGGCTGCTCCAGACGGACAAGAAATA
>CAVEWO010000082.1:0-6345 GCA_963619345.1 Bacteroidaceae bacterium | reverse complement strand
ATCCCAGACATCGATATTGTTTGTTGATGTTCCGCCGATCTTTACAGTTCCGTTTTCTCCAAAGATGTAAAGGGTCTCTTCAAGGTTCTTAGGATAAACGTTGGTAGTACCCTCTATCGTGCCTATCGCCCCGTTCTTGAACTTCACAACTGCCATTCCTACGTCTTCCGCTTCAAGGTAATCGTGGAACTGCTGTCTCGTTGCTCCGTATATTTCTTCTATCTCATCGCCCATCATCCATCTGAGAAGGTCGATTCCGTGTATGCACTGGTTCATCAGCGCTCCGCCGTCCTGAGCCCATGTTCCTCTCCATGGAGCCTGAGTATAGTAGCCCTCATTCCTGTTCCATCTTACATGGATCGAACCGTGTGAAAGCTTGCCGAATCTGCCGCTTTCCACAGCCCGTCTCAGCTGCTGGATAGCAACATTGAATCTGTTCTGGTGACATGCCGATACCTTTACGCCTTTTTCCTCAGAAAGCTTTATGATCTTGTCAGCATCTTCTATGCTCATCGCCATAGGCTTCTCGATTATCAGATTCACACCTTTTTCTATGCAGTATAAAGCTATCTCAGCATGTATTCCGCTTTCTGTAGCGATGCTCACGAGTTCAGGCTCTATCTCCTCTATCATTTTTTTGTAGTCATCATATCGTTTTATCGAATCGTCATTTTGCAAATCGTGCTTTGCAAGAAGCTCTTCCATTTTTTCCGGAAGAACATCGCATACCGCTGCGATCTCCAGCTTGTTGTTGACTGCTGCTTTCATATGGTTTGTTGCGATCCTGCCGCAACCTATCAGTGCGTATTTCATACAATACATTCCTTTCCACGTCATAAAAGGTTCCATTCTTCGTTTATGTGAGTCCATGCTATTTATATAAATTCACAAGTTTCTCACTGATACTTTTAGCTCTATATTCCCAAGTATTAACTTTTATAGCCTCAATAGTTTTCAAAGTTTTGTCTCTGATTTCCTCGGGGTTCTCATACAAATATTTAAATAAATCTATCATCGAACCTAAATCATAATCTATAACCCATCCATTAGAATATTCATCAATTCCTTCAGCCGCTCCTGTATTACTTGAAACAATCATCGGGGTTCCATATCCAATTGTCTCCTTACACTTTATTGGTGAAGCTATGTCCAAATATTCATTTGGTTGTAAAAGATATAAACTTACATCCGCTTTTTCATATAAATCAATTAATTCATTTCCTTTTTTATGAACCACATGCACCCTATCACACAATAAATTCGCATATATTTCTTTATACTTATCCCATTGCACCTTAGGTGTACATATCACTAGTTCAACGAACTCACATTTTAACACTGCTTCAAAAACTATGCTGATATCGTAAGTTCCTTGAATTGAACCAACATAAAATAATGATAATTTAGGTTCTGCAAAGCTTTTACTTAATTTACTCGATATCACACATTCATTCTTTATGCAGCCTGGTGGTAATATGTCTTTTTTTATGTCAGCATCAATTACATCTGCAAATTTTTCCGTTGGACAGAATAATACATCAACATACTTTTTGTACATCGCTAAATCTAATAGATATAGCGGAACTGTTATGCACTGTTTGTATAGCGGAACTTGCTTTTTATATACTGGATATTTCCAATATATATCTCTGTAAAACAATCCCACCGGAATATTCTTTTTTTTACAACATTTCCATAATTTATAATCCATTATCGGATGTGTAGGAAAATGATTTTTTTCTGCTAACAAAGTGGGATCTGTTAATGATTCAGAGTATAAAAAATCATATTTAACACCTTTATCAATTTTTTTTATCACATTATCGATTCTTGCTTTTCGTTCTTTCCCATATCCTGTAATTTCATCTACACAATATCCTATTTTTTTCAAAGCATTAAGAATCATAAACGGTCGCACACTAGAACCAGCTGATTGTTCACCTATAGGTTGCGGATAATGATATATACATCTTCCTACATAATCACCCATCTTATTCAAACACCTCTTCTAGCCCTTCTTTGCTCAAATGATAGCTTCTTCCACATGTGCCGCATGTGAGTCCGTTTTTCAGGACTTCTCCGCATTCACACACCCAGCCTATTCTCTTTGCCGGAACTCCCGCCATCAGAGCATGATCCGGAACATCCTTTGTAACGACTGCACCCGAAGCTATCATCGACCATTTTCCAAGCGTATGTCCACATACTATAGTCGCATTGGCTCCCACTGTAGCACCGGTCTTCAGCAGTGTCTTCTTATATCCGGCACTGCCTTTAGGATACTTTGCTCTAGGTGTCAGATCATTTGTGAATACCATCGAAGGTCCGCAGAAAACATGATCCTCCAGCTCTACGCCTTCATAAACCGAAACATTGTTCTGCAGCTTGCATCCATTGCCGATCTTGACATTGTTTGAAACATTGACATTCTGTCCGAACGAACATTTTTCACCTATCTCCGCACCTGTCTGTATATGACAGAAATGCCATATCTTCGTGCCTTTTCCTATCTTGACGCCTTCATCTACATAACTTGATTCGTGTACAAAATACTCACTCATTACAGCACCTCTATATTTTCTCGGTCAGCGATATCTTTCATTGCATTTCTAGTGTCGAATATAGCAGCTGCATTTTTCTGTATCATATCATAATCTATATTTGTGTGTGCTGCCGTGATCACTATGAGATCATAAGATGAAATTATCTCTGCATCTATTTTCTCTATTCCATGGAAAATCTGGCCTTTATCCTTGTATTCCGAGATCCACGGATCATAAAAGTCAGTATCTGCACCGGCTTCCTTGAGTTTTTCTATTACTCTTATAGCCGGACTTTCTCGGTAGTCATCGATATCATTCTTGTATGCTACTCCGAGCACGAGCACTTTCGATCCATTCAACGCTTTTTTATGTCTGTTGAGTATCGCCATGGATCTCTCCACACAGTACTCCGGCATCCTGTCGTTGACCATCATTGAGCTTTCTATCATAGAAGTATGGAAACCGTACTCGCGCGCTTTCCATGACAGATAGTAAGGATCCAGCGGTATGCAGTGTCCGCCAAGCCCCGGGCCCGGATAGAATGCCTGGAAACCGTAAGGCTTAGTCTTTGCAGCATCAACGACTTCCCAGTAGTCTATGCCCATTCTGTTGCAGAGGATCGCCATTTCATTGGCAAGACCTATATTTATATTCCTGTAAGTATTCTCAAGTATCTTTTCCATCTCTGCGATTGCCGGCGATGAAACCTCGTAAACGTCTCCTTCAAGGACCGCTCTGTACATTGCCGCGATCACTTCTCTTGCATCCTCGCCTATCGCACCGACTACTTTAGGAGTATTTTTCGTCTTGAACTGCTTGTTGCCCGGATCCACTCTTTCAGGGGAGAATCCAAGGTAAAAATCCTCACCGCATTTGAGTCCTGAAGTCTCAAGTATCGGTTTGAGAAGCTCTTCTGTAGTTCCCGGATAAGTAGTCGACTCGAGGACTACCATCGTTCCTTTAGTCATATATTTCGCGATTTCTTCTGCCGATGATCTGACATAGCTTATGTCCGGCTGCTGGTGCTCATCCAACGGCGTAGGAACGCATATAGCTATAAAATCCACATCCTTGACGAAGCTGAAATCATTCGTCGCTCTGAGCATGCCGCTTTCCACTATCTGTTTAAGGTCATCATCAACTACGTCTCCGATGTAATTTGAACCTGCATTGACAAGATCCACCTTTGCTTTCTGCACGTCAAATCCTATCGTTTTGAAACCTGCCTTTGCCTTTTCGACCGCCAAAGGAAGACCTACGTATCCGAGTCCGACTACACCGACTGTTATTTCCTTATTATTTATTTTATTTAGTAATGATCCCTTCATTTCAATCAACCTCCGGATTTAAATACATCTATTTATATGTTCTAATATTTTCTGCGCTGAATGTCCATCTCCAAACGCATGATTTTCCTTTATTTCCTGCACTCTGGATAACTTATCTAAAATATCATTCTTATCAGGTTTTGCAAGCTGATTTCTATTATCTATCATGGTTTCCGGCCATACTATATAGTCAAAAATTGTAATGCACTGCTTTTCTGCAAAGAAAGCTTCTCTCTGCAGCCCCCCTGAATCTGTTACTATTTTTTTACTGTGATTGACAAGATAAACAGACATGAGGTATCCTACCGGATCACAAACTATTATATTTTTATACTTTTTATCATCCATCAGCCGCTGTACTCTCTGTCTGTTTCTCGGATGTACAGGATAAATGCACTTTGCATCAAGCGATTCCATTGCATCAAGGATTTCTGTAAGCACATCATCATTACCTGTATTTTCCTGGCGATGGCATGTCATATAATAAAATTCTTCTGGAACGATTGCTTTTTCTCCATCAAGTCCGATCAAATCTTCCGGAATGATATCTCCGACTTTCTCACTATAGTATTCAAAAGCATCATACATAGGATCACCAACCACATAAGCATTGCTGTCAATTCCTTCTTTTTCCAGAAAACGCATTGCTGATTCAGTGCAGCACAGTTTTAAAGATGATACATGATCAGTTACTATCCTGTTGACTTCTTCCGGGTTTGTCAGTGTCCCCAGGCGATTTCCCGCCTCTACATGCACAACCGGTACATGCTGTTTTACAGATGCAAGGGCACCAGCCATAGTAGAATTCGTATCCCCGTAAAGAAGCACTGCATCCGGCTTTTCTTTTAAAACAACATCTTCGATAGCAATGATCATCTCACCTGTCATTTTGCCGTGTGTTCCACCTGATATCCCCAAGTTATAATCAGGCGACGGAATGTCAAGCTCTTTAAAGAAAACATCTGACATATTGTAATCGTAATGCTGTCCGGTATGAACGATTATTTCCTCATGTTCTTTCCTCAGTACTCTGGAAACGACCGCAGCCTTTATAAACTGTGGTCTTGCACCTACTATAGTTAAGATTTTCATATCAATTCCTTCCTAATCACATCAATCATTCAATTGCTTTTAAAAATCTATCTGCTAATTCCTTATAGTTAAAAACTTCTATTGCAGCTTTCTTACCATTGCTGCCCAAATCAACCTGCTTTGCTTTATCCAGCCTCATCAGTTCATTAAGCGTTTTCTGTAAATCAGCTTCTGTTGTACCTCCAACACTTAAACCACATCTATATTCATCCACATAATTATTGGGAGCATCCACCATGTACAGAATAGGCTTTCCTCCCATCATAGAATCAAATAACTTATTCATGCATATACCGAATCTGAATATCTGCTGACTTTTAGCACCTACGAACGCAGCATCGATGTAATTGAAAAGGTCCGGTATCGAATTTTTGGGAATTGGATCAAAAAACTCAAATGTTTCTTCATATCCTTTGGTCATTTTTTTCAGCTCATCCTTATCAACACCATTCCCTATAAATGTAACCGACAAATTACCCTGTGCCATATCTTTTACAGCATTTATAAGAGTATCCAGATTATATGTCTTATTTATGCTTCCAAAAAAACATAAATTGAATTTACCTTTTGCACTGTTATTGAGAAAATGCTCTGCCAAACCCTGTGGTATTTGTTCATATTTTTCCCATTCATTCATTACGATCCCATTGGGGACATGTACAAATTTTTCCGGACTCATCCCATGTTCAATAAAATAGTTTTTTGCTGCAGGCAACAGTGAAACAACCACATCTGAATTTCTGCAGAATGAATATTCTCCTGCCTGCATTACTCTTATAAACGGATGTTTCGGTGACATCCCTCCGATTTCAACAGGGCTGATAGGCCACATATCATGTACTTCATGGATCAGCTTCACCTTTTTCTTAGACTTTCTGCGTATCCTCTGTCCTACATATGTATCCAGCGGATATGTCGACGAGCAGATCACTGCATCAGGATCCATTTCCTTTATTATCCTGCCTGCATTGAACCACAGTTTTGACACGAACTGCGCCATAGTTATCGCGCGTTTTGCTCCATTTCCTTCATATGTTCTCGTTTTTATCCAGTGATAATGTATCCCGTCTATTATATCTTCCTGAAAATCATGATCCACTTCAGGGTTCACACGTCTGAGATGTGAATAATCAGCAGCTATGATGTCGACTCTGTGACCCGCCTTTACCCATTCTCTTGCAAAATAATACGGACGGAACTCCATCCCCATTTCTGGTGAACCTGCATAATGATTTATCAGCAGTATATTCATCTAAACCATTCCTTTACTTTACAACACTTGCAACAGTTTTAAACATAAGCTTTATATCTTTAAAAAAGCCAAATTCTTTGATGTACTCCAGATTGTATGTCATTTTTTCCGGCAGCACCTTCTGCACATA
>CAVEWO010000081.1:0-6363 GCA_963619345.1 Bacteroidaceae bacterium | reverse complement strand
CCGATGGGGATGCTTTCCAGAGCAGCGGCAGGGCTTAGGAAACAGACTCTGATAATAAACCTGCCGGGAAGCCGCAAGGCGGCGTCAGAGTGCCTGGAAGCGGTGATAAAGCCGATAAAGCACGGCGTTGAAGTCCTGCTCGGAGAGTCACAGGACTGCGCGACATTACATCTGCCGCACGGCATAGTAAAAGCCGTGTGCATCAGTGAAAAGAAGGGCGAGCAGAAGCACGACATAGGCGAAGCTTTCCTGAGAGCCGATCACGGTATCGAAGGTGATGCTCATGCCGGAAACTGGCACAGACAGGTGAGCCTGCTGGCTGCAGAAAGCGTGGCCAAGGTGCAGAAAGCCCTTGACTTTCAGCTCAGGAGCGGCGATTTTGCAGAGAACATACTGACGGAGGGGATCGAGCTGTTCACGCTGCCTGTAGGCACGAAGATGCAGATCGGTGAAGCTGAAGGCGAGGTCACTCTGATAGGCAAGGAATGCCACCACGGATGTGCGATAAGAGAGCTTGCAGGTGACTGCGTGATGCCGAGAGAAGGCATTTTTGTCAAGATAACTAAAAGCGGCCGTGTGAAAACGGGCGACAGGATACAGGTGATGCAGTAGAAAGCAGAAACATGCACTGCATTTACAGCCAGTAAATATCAAGGGGGAAAAGCAACATGATAAACAAAGTGACAGAAACAGTTTTTTATGTAGGTGCGAACGATCACGACGTGGATCTGTTCGAAGGGCAGTATGTCGTGCCTGACGGTATGGCATACAATTCATACGTGATAAAGGATGAAAAAACAGCGGTCATCGATACGATAGACAAGAGCAGGACAGCTGAATGGCTGGCAAATGTCGAGGAAGCTCTCGGCGGAGCAGCACCGGACTATCTGGTGATACAGCACATGGAGCCTGACCACTCGGCATCGATCCAGGCATTTGCGGAGAAATATCCGGAAACAGCGATCGTGGGAAACAAGAAGACATTCAGCATGATCGGGCAGTTTTTTCCGGCACTCGAGATAAAGAACAGGCTTGATGTAAAAGACGGCGACAGCCTGAAGCTCGGAGCGCATGAGCTGATCTTCGTATTCGCACCGATGGTCCACTGGCCTGAGGTAATGATGACTTATGAACCGAACGAGAAGATCCTCTTTTCGGCAGATGCATTCGGAAAGTTCGGGGCGCTGGATGCCGAGGATGACGACTGGGCATGCGAGGCCAGACGTTACTATATCGGTATCGTCGGAAAATACGGCGCACAGGTGCAGAACGTGCTGAAGAAGGCTGCGGCTCTTGATATCGCAGTGATCTGTCCGCTGCACGGACCTGTTCTCACGGAAAATCTCGGATACTACATCGATCTGTACGATACATGGTCGAGTTACAGACCGGAGACTGAAGGCGTATGCATCTGCTGCACTTCGGTATACGGCAATACAAAGGCTGCAGCTGAGCTGCTGGCAGAGGAGCTCAGAGCACAGGGCGAGGAGACTGTCGTAGTGAACGATCTGGCAAGATGCGACATGGCCGAGGCTGTGGAGGACGCATTCAGATATGACAGGCTGGTACTGGCGACTACTACGTACAACTCGGATATATTCCCGTTCATGAAGGAGTTTATCAACCACCTGACAGAGAGGAACTACCAGAACAGAACAGTCGCTTTCATAGAAAACGGATCATGGGCGCCTATGGCGATCAAGACTATGAACAAGGCTTTTGAAAATTCAAAGGATCTGACTATAGCAGAGAACAATGTGACTATCCTGTCGGCTCTCAACGACAAGAGCAGAGCTCAGATAAAGGCACTGGCAGCAGAACTGGCTGCGCAGAAAGCAGATGCAGAGGCTGAGAGCGCAGCGGACGGAGAAGCGGACGGTACTGCAGGAAATGCAGGCGGTAAGAAAAAAGGTTTCGTCTGCACTATCTGCGGATACATCTATGAGGGAGACACTCTTCCGGAAGATTACGAATGCCCGCTCTGCGGACAGGGGCCTGAGGTTTTCGAGCCGATCGAGATCGAAGAGTAAGCTCGGATCTGCGGCATACTGACAGATGATGAGCATTCAAAGGTGAAAATATGAGCATGAACAATAAAAAGGAGCCGGCATTCGATGCAGATGCCGGCTTTGCATTAGAAAACGACACGCATCCCGCAGAGGCGTATGTGGATGAAGCGCCGGGCATTTCCGGGGCAGAGGCTGCGGAAAATGCGGCAGGACATGACACGCTGCATATAGGCTGCCACTTGTCTTCCGTAAAAGGCTTCGTGCATATGGCGGAGGAGGCCGTGAAGATCGGCGCAGACACGTTCCAGTTCTTTACACGAAACCCCAGAGGCGGGCGTGCAAAAGACATAGACCCCGAGGATGTGCGAAGGTTTCGCGAGATCATCGCGCAGCGCGGCTTTGCAAAACTGGTGGCGCACGCTCCATACACACTAAACCCGTGCTCCGCTGCGGAGAAGGTCAGGAATTTCGCGCACATGGCGATGGAAGACGACCTGAAGCGCATGGAGTACATCCCGGGGAACTACTACAATTTTCATCCCGGCAGTCATGTCGGACAGGGCGTGGAAAAGGGCACTGAGCTGATCGTGCAGCTTCTCAATGAAGTGATGAAGCCGGATCAGAGCACGGTGGTGCTGCTGGAAACGATGGCGGGCAAGGGCACCGAGATCGGCGGCAGATTCGAAGAGCTTGCTGCGATAATCGACGGCGTCGGGCTCAAGGAGAAGATAGGTGTATGCCTCGACACATGCCATGTGAGCGATGCGGGATACGACATAGCCGGAGACCCGGACGGGGTGCTCAGGGAGTTCGATGAGATCATCGGGCTGGAAAGGCTGCACGCGCTTCATATAAATGACAGCATGAATCCGGTCGGGGCGCACAAGGATCGCCATGCGAGGATAGGCGAAGGATGCATCGGGTACGAGGCGCTTCAGCGGTTCGTGAACCATCCGCTGCTGAAAGGTCTGCCGTGCATACTGGAGACTCCGAACGAGCTGGACGGATACGCAAAAGAAATAAGCCTGCTGAGAGCAGGCTTCAGATAGCGTTTTGAATTTTTGGATCCCTGCGGCATGCCGGGTTTTTGGATCCATGATTTGGATTTTGGTGATCCGTATGAACCAGCCGGCCTTCAGTCTGACAGGGAGAGGGACCGGAACGGGATATCGGCCTGCTTTTGCGGGCGGATCAGCTGAGTTCGGTATACGCTTTATCGAACGTTATCACAACATAATATTTTTCGTCCACGGCTCTGGCAGCCTGTGATGCTATCCTGCGAAGCTGAGCTTCCGGATATCTGCAGTCGGGAGCAAGCACGACATCGAAGATTATATTCGTGTGTGTCGGGCCGGGAACGATCCTGAAATCATGGATGCTTTCTACACCTTCTAGCGGTGAGAAAGCATCTTCTATTATGCTGCGCATCTTGTTTATCAGCGGGTCGTTGACCTTGACCGGATCCATGTGCACGACGAATTCGATATGGAGCGATTCCTTTACGAGACGCTCGATGTTGTCGATCATGTCGTGGCTTTTCATCAGATCGCCGTCAGCGTCCACCTCGATGTGTATGGACGCGAATATCTTTCCGGGCCCGTAGTTGTGGACCATAAGATCGTGCATGCCGAGCACTCCCGGCTCACGCTTTACAGTTTCAGTGATAGCCTTGACGAGCGATTCATCGGGCGCTTCGCCGAGCAGCGGGCTGGACGTTTCCTTAACGAGCTGTATTCCTGACCATACGATGAAAAGCGCGACCAGACAGCCCATCCAGCCGTCGGTCTGAAGACCGGTGAATTTACCGATCAGAACGCTTGCGAGCACCGCGCTTGTTGCGATGACGTCATTGCGGCTGTCAGCGCCTGTGGCCATCAGAGTGACGGAATCGATCCGCTTGCCGATGCTGACATTGAACATCGCCTGCCACAGCTTTATCAGTATGGCGGCGATGAGTATCGCCACGGTCAGACAGCTGAATTCAACGGGCTCAGGATGTATTATCTTGTCCACGGAAGTCTTCAGCAGCTGCAGACCGAGTACGATTATCAGTACCGAGACGAACAGGCCCGTCAGATATTCTATGCGGGCATGCCCGTACGGGTGGTCTTTGTCTTCCGGAATTGAAGCCAGCCTGAATCCGACCAGCGTCATCACTGACGACGATGCATCAGCGAGGTTGTTGATGCCGTCGGCTATTATCGCGATACTGGCGGAGAAAACTCCTGCGAGTATCTTGATCATGCAAAGGAGCAGATTGGATACGATGCCGACAACACCGGCAAATTTGCCATACCGTTCACGGACTTTAGGGTCGGATGTGTTCCTGTAGTCCTTTACAAAAAGTTTTATAAAAAAGTTTCCCATTATGGTGATCTCCTGACTGGTCTCTGTTTAAGCGCCAGCCTGGCTGTCGCGTTCTGCGGCTTTTTTCTTTTCGATTTTCTGAGCTTTTGCAAGAGCCTGCGCGAGCTGATCTGAGCACGATGTGTTTTTCAGACCGCACGTTATGCCCTGAAGCCTTTCGCAGACCTGATCGACGGTCATTCCTTCAGTCAGCGCAGCCAGAGCTTTGAGATTACCGTTGCATCCGCCCATGAACCGGACGTTTTTCACGATATCTCCATCGAGCTCGAATTCGAGTTTGCGTGCGCATACGCCTTTAGGCGAAAAATCATATTTCATTATCGTGAGTCCTCCTGTGTATTGCTTTCAGTACAGTATAGCAAATCTGCAGCAAAAGGGAAAGCATAAGTGTGTGCTATCTGTTCACTACAGCCTGCAGCACGGTATTTGCAACAGCTCCGGCTACATCAGCGCCGTATCCGCTGTTTTCCACAAGTACAACGAATGCGTAAGGATTAGTTTCATCGTTGAGGAATCCGGTAAACCATGCATGAGGCTCTTTATAGTCGCCGACTTCTGCTGTTCCAGACTTGGCGCAGAGGCTGAGACCCGGGAAATTCTCGGATCCATAGTGGCTCGCTACGTTGTTCGCCATCATTTCTGTGAGAGACGCAGCTGTCGTCGAGTCTATCATATTTGTCGTTTTTGTCGTGATTTTGTCTATCTGTTTTCCCATGAACGTCGTCGGTTTGACGATGTTCGGATGGGTAGCTTTGCCGCCGTTGGCGATAGCTCCCATATAGACCATCATGGAGCACGGATTGATCATGTCTTCCCACTGGCCTATACCGGTCCATGCCAGATTCATCCCGCTGTCAGGAAAGTCGAATGTACCTTCTGCAGTCTTGATGCCGTCGATATCGTAGGAGGTCATGAGACCTGCTTTTTCCGTATATTTTTTAAGGAGGTCGGGTCCCAGTTTTTCAGCCAGCTGGCCGAAGTAGCAGTTGCACGATACTTCCAGCGCCTTTTCCAGATCGACGGTGCCGTGTGCGGAAACGTCAGTGACTGCGTATTCTCCGCCGTAGCTGACGGATCCGGTGCAGTTGATCTCCCAGGTGTACGCGTCGTCAAGATTCTCGATCGCAGCAGCTGCGGTGACGAGCTTGAATGTAGATCCCGGAACGAATGTCGCGGATGTGAATCTGTTGATGTATACGCCGTCCTCCGGTTCGGAAGGCGGATCGACAGGATCATATGTAGGCGAGCTGACCATACAGAGTATCTCACCGGTCTTGTAGTTGTATACCCCGACAGTGCCGCTTCTCCCGGCGAGCGCTTCATATGCAGTGGCGCAGATGTCGGCGTCGAGCGTCAGCGTTACGTCTTTTCCTGCATTGTTCAGGGAGTAGACTCCGTTTATCAGGTTGTAACCGATTAATTCGTCTGTAAAAGCGCGGTTTGCACCGGTCGAAATATTGTTGTCTTTGTCTCCGGTTATGTGCATCAGTGCGGTCCTTACGGATGCATCGTCGTTGAATATCATGCCGTCAGTCGTATTCTGCATGAGGAGCGTACCGTTCGTATCATAGAGTTTTCCCTTGGAAAGGTCGCCCTCGTTGTACACATCGCGGTTGCCTTCGTACGAAGCCCAGTCATCGCCGTTCACTACGTATCTGTATGAAAAAATCCCGACTCCGGTGAGGAGCACGAATGCCAGAAGCAGGCACATTATAGCGCGTTTTTCTATCTTTTTCATTTATCATCGTCTCCAAATAAATCTTCCAGTGTCAGCGGTCTTGAGTCTGTATCACGTCCGGAGTTTCTGTCAGGGTAAGGTGCGTACGGGTCGTTCCGATCATGTCTGCCCGATCCGGATGGACGTTCTGCCGGTGTCCGGCGGCTATGAGAGGCAGGCTGCCGAGAGCGCGCGGGTGCGGAAGGTCTCGGCTGCTGTGCTGCCGGATGCTCCGGTGATGCGGCGGTTCCTGCCGAGCGCTGCGAAGGG
>CAVEWO010000080.1:0-6385 GCA_963619345.1 Bacteroidaceae bacterium | reverse complement strand
TGATAAGGTTGCGATTCTGCCCAGAGAAGCAAGGCACAGCCGAAGCTGATCTGCCTGGCAGAAGCGACAGCGCAGCGAGCAACGCGAGCGCAGGAGTCCTAGGAGAGGACGTTGCGATTCTGCCCAGAGAAGCAAGGCACAGCCGAAGCGCTAGACTCTGTCGATCAGTATCAGCTCGGCACCTACTCCCTCGAATATCGTTCGCACGCTGAGCGCATCTGAGCTTATATAACTGCTCGTCCTGATATTCGGCTCTGATATCATCTTGTTTATAAAATTCTCCCTTAGGCTAGAACGCTTGTCAGGATTGAAACCGTGCGCGATCTTTGCAAGGAAATTCTCCTTTTCCATCCTGTACCTGATCACCCTGAAGTTCCCCGAAAGCCCTGTGCATCGCACGAGGAACTCCATCTCGTTTTCATAGTTCCTGACGATCCTCATCAGATCATCTCTGCTCATTATCTTGCGCAGGTTTTTGCCGGTGTTTTCATCGAAGTTGTACACCAGGATACTGAGGCTGTTCAGTACGCCAGGGAACTTGCATTTCGTCGAGACTATATAATTCTCGCCTGCCGCGATGATGTTCTCATTCAGCTCCCTGAACTTGCGGTAAGGATCCGCGAGAACGCGGTTCACATCTCTTTCCATGATCTCCGACATGCTGACCGGCTTCTTTATCACTTCCGCAAATTCATCGTAAATATCAATGTCTATGATCACAGGCTTAGCCTTGAATTTATCAGCGTAGTCAGCGTAGATCCCCTTGACCTGTTTTCTTATCGCTTCTTCTATCTCTGCCGGAGCCGCAAGCTTGTACTGAGCGGCTATGTCGCGGCTTATTATCTTCCCTATATATTTTTTGCGGTATTCCAGCGGATGCATGCCGAACCACTGTTCAAAATGCTTTATATAATATCGCACAGCCGAGAATCCCGTTTCTTCCGCGATCGCGCCTATTTTTTTGTTGGTGCCCAGCAAGAGGCGCTCTGATTCCTCAACTCTTATATAGCTCAGCAGATCCTGGAAACTCAACCCTGTCGCTTCCTTTATGATATGGGAAAGATAGTAGATGCTGAGATGCTCGCGATCTGCGATCTCGCTCAGTGTCAGCTTTCTCGTGTAATTGTCGTACATATAGTCGGTTATTCTGTTGAGTCTGCCTGCAAGGATCTTGTTTCCCTTGTTCTTCAGTTCGTTTTTGAACCTGCCGTTTTCCATGACAAAATACTGAAAGTCCGAAAGCAGACACGCGATCAGATTGTGAGTGCTTTCGATTACCTTATGCTCATATCCATAACCCTTCTGCAGGATCTCCATCATGATCCTCGCAAGCAAAGTACGCAGCACTTCAAGGCTCTCATCGCTGTCATCCTCTATGTCTGTTACAAAGAAGTTGTTTTTAAGATTGTCATAGTATCTGGAAAAATACGTCAGATCCATCTGGAACATCATAACGAGATTGTCCTCGTCCGTTCGCTGAAAACTGTGCATTTCCCTGTCATTGAGAATGAATATGTCGCCCTGCTTGAGAGTATATGTATAATACCCGTTCCTCAGTATCACACTTCCGTCAAGGACATACACCACCTCCATATCGTCATGGAAATGAATGGGATATTCTGTTATGTTTGCCGTGACCACATTGATAGGCAGCTCATCCTTGTAAACGATTTTTTCTTTTAACATCTTCTTCTCCTGTTTCAAAAATATTATGTTAACCTATTGCCTTTTCATATCTGACAACTTTCAACAAGTGGATATCTTTCAAATTTAAAGGGTTTTCGAAGTTTTCCACAGCTTTTTCTAGATTGTATACGATTTTATCCAAAGCTTGCTGTGGATAACTATTTTTTTGCTTTTGTGTATTTTTCAACGTTTATCGCTGTCAAGCGCTTTTTTGACTGCAAAGTTATCCACAATTTTATTCGGATTTTTCAACTTTTACCCGATATATGTCAGATCCCCTGAAATTCAATGATTTTACTGATTTCCACATTTATCTCTGTTTACGTAATCACATATCCCTCTGCAAAGTTCCTCCGCTATCCTGTCCTGAAAATCCTCATTCTCCAGATTTTCGGCATCCTCCCGGTTTGAGAGAAAACCGCATTCGACTATCACGACAGGCACTGCCGGAGCCCGAAGTATAAACACATCGCTTTTCCCGAGTTCACTCCGTTTCTTATCGATGTTTATCTCTCTGTTCAGCAGCTGCTGCAGGATATGCGCTGCCGCTTCACTTTCCCTGACTATATCCTCATCCGCGTCAGATGAAAAAAACACCTGCGCGCCTTTTACTGATCGATCCTGAGTAAAACTGTTGAGATGTATACTTACGGCAAGTGCCGCACCCGACTCGTCTATGATTCGCTTGCGCTCTTTCATATCCTGAGTTTTCATGCTGCGTATACTGGCTGCCTCCGAATCATCGTACAGCCCCTTATCCCCGTCTCTTGTCATCACGACTTTGAGCTTTTCAGCTTCCAGTCTGTTCCTGAGCTTCAGAGCGATCGCCAGATTTATATCTTTTTCGGCAGTTCCGTCAGCACTTTCCGCACCGCCGTCCATTCCTCCGTGGCCCGGATCCAGCACGACCGCAGGGCTCTCTGCAGCTTTCCAAACATGATCCGCCATATCATGCTGTGAAGGTACACCAAATACCACTCCCAGCAGGATGCACGCTATCAGTAAAATCATTTCTTTGCTTTTCATAGGCACACCTCCATCTCGAAAACATCAACACGATATTCCCCTCATGATAAAAGATATGCCGATCACCGCAAATTAATCATCTATTATGTATTATAAAACATCTTGAGTACTTTTAACAGCATTTTATTTGACTTTTTTGTTCTATACGGATAAAATTCAATTAATCTACTTGCTATTTTACAGGAGTCAAAAAAATGAAAACAACAAAATTATACCAGCAGGACCGATATCTAAAAAACTGGACCGCTGAAATAACATCAGTCCAGTCATCAGACGAGATACCCGGCCAGTTTACATTAACACTTGATCAGACAGCATTTTTCCCCGAAGGCGGAGGACAGAGCTGCGACACAGGAATGATCGAAATCTGCGGAACTGCCTTCAAAGTCACCGATGTCCAGGAAGACGGCGATCACGTGATACACACTGTGGCTGCGCCTTCAGACGGCAGCCTGCCCGAGCTTTCCGCAGGCACTGCCGTCAGCTGCTCTCTCGACTGGGACAGAAGATTCGACAACATGCAGCGCCACTGCGGCGAACACATCCTTTCCGGGATATTCTTCAGCCTGTTCGGAGGAGTGAACAGAGGCTTTCACATGGGACACGACTATATGACC
This sequence comes from Bacteroidaceae bacterium, assembly GCA_963619345.1. GTDB lineage: Bacteria > Bacillota > Clostridia > Peptostreptococcales > Anaerovoracaceae > Lentihominibacter. The sequence continues at coordinate 3,056 of CAVEWO010000080.1, read as the reverse complement.
ATCGACATTTCGCTTGAAGAGAAACCCGAAATAACCGAAATCACATATCAGGACGCCCTCAAAGCCGAGCTGGAGGCGAACAAAGTCATCTGGTCCGATGCACCCGTGACCGTGCTGCGCTTCGATTCGCGTGAAGAGGCTGAAAAAATGCCCCTTAGAAAAACTCTTGCCTTCGACGAGGATATTTCAATCGTATGCGTGGGCTCCGTCGAAAATGCTTCGGACTGCGTCGCATGCTGCGGCACTCACCCCGACACCGCAGGTCAGGTCGGCCTGATAAAAGTCTGCAAAATCGAAAAATACAAAGGCATGTTCAGGATATATTTCGAGGCCGGACAGCGCGCACTGGCAGACTACGGCATGAAACATGACATGCTAACGGATCTTTCAAACAGGTATTCATCCTCAGTTGAGGATTTCCCTTCAAAGCTCAGGGCACAGGAGGAAAAGAATGCATCCCTGAAAGACGAGCTTTTCCATCTGAAAAAAGCGTATATAGAAAACGAATGCGCAAACCTCGATGCGATGATCCTCGACAGCGCCGACTTAAACGTTGTCGTCTACCCTCTCGAGCACCTTTCCCTGGACGACGCATTCAACATGGGAAAACACTACATGGGGAAAACCGGCCGTCTGGTGATGCTTTACGCGAAAAAAGATACTTCTTATATCCTCGTGTCCGACGGCAGCGTAAAGTGCGGCGCACTCGTGAAAGAATACGCTTCATTTTACAGCGGAAAAGGCGGCGGCAGCGACACCTCGGCGCGCGCGATCTTCTCAAACGCAGACGACGCTGCACTTTTTGCAGATCTTATCAAAAAACACCTTATGCCGTGACTTGAAGGTCTGCCGCAGCCCGCAGCGACCTGCGGCAGCACAGTTCCTTGGCATCCCCGCCCCGCCAGGATCACGCTGACCGCGATATAGCGATATAAAGCCAATATAAAACCGGAGCGACACACTCTATCCCCTGCCCGCTTCAGGCCTTCAAGGGAATCATACCATGTTCGCTCCGGTTTCTATTCATCTTTATTCAGTTCGCCATCCGCTATTTGATATAAATGGTCACGTACCTTGCGCCCCAGCTTATGCACTCCGCATTCGTGTCCATATAGATGTCGATCGTGTTGCCTACGATATTGCCGCCCGTATCCTCTGCACGTCTCGCGCCAACACCCTCTATGTAAACTTCCGATCCTAGCGGGATAACGCTTGGATCTACCGCGATCTCACCGACTCTTGCACTCGTGCCCATTGCGGTCGTGCCGCCGCCGGTATACGCGTACGCCTTCACAACGAGCTTGCGGCTGTATGACTGACCGTCAAAATTTATCTTCGTGCCGTTTGCGACAACCTTGTCGACCGCTGCCGTAAGAGTCTCCCTCGAGATCTCCGACCGCGACGATTCGACACCGTCAACATACGTAATCTTGTATTTAACCTTTGCCTTGCCGTCAACGCCTTCAGTCACGACCTTGGTCGTCCCTTCATCCAGCGAAGAATCGTCCTTAGTCACAGTCTTGAATGCGATCTTCTCTTCCCTGGTCTCTTCCTTGACCTTCACGCGCTTTATGACGATCTTCATATCTTTCGTCAAAAGCTCATCCAGCCCCGGCTCCACGATATCATTACTGCCGACTTTTACATTCTTGTCCTTGAGCGCTTCGCTCACCGTGTTCGCCAGCGTCCTGTATTCTTTGGTCTTGCCGTCAGCAGTGATCTTGAAATCCGTGGCATGATCTATCTCAATCTTCATACCGTCGCTGATGTATGCTGTGAGAGGCTGCGAAATGTAGTCCCCGCCGCTGAATTCGATATCGTTTTCCTCAAGGAACCCTTCCACTGTATGAGCCTTGCTCTCAAACTCAAATTTTTCTCCGTTTATCGCAGCCGAGACCTCCCTCGGCACAAGGTTGTTGTAAACAAACATCACGGCGGCAAGTATCACAAACGCTGCCGCTATCGCGCCGAGTGATATGTATTTTTTGCATGCCGGTTCTTCTGTAAAGACTGCAGCTTCGGGTTCTTCAGGTTCTATGAGCACGTCAACAGCTGCCTGTCCTTCAGGCGGTGGTGTTTCTTCATCCAAAGGCTCTGTCGAGAGCTCGCTGCTCCCGGCGGCTTCGGCAGCGGGCTGCTCGATTTCATCACCAGGTTTGTCCTCGGACGAAACTTCCGGCACTAGTTCCAACAACGGCTCACATTGCTCTGCTTCCGCCAGGGAGTCTTCCGCAGCCGCATCCGGCACTGGTTCGGACGGGTCTGCATTGTCATCCGCTTCAGGAACCTCGGCTTCTTCAGCCGATCCTTCGCTGCCGACTGATACCGATATATCTGATATCCCGGCGGCGGCGTTCCTCGCCTCTTCGAGGCTCATTTTCTGCCGTTCTTCTCTTGCATCTTCGAAGATCTCATCGATATCAAGCCTCTCATTAGTTTGTATATGTATATCTTTTTCATCTTTTTCAAAGACATCTTTGATCTTTATCTTCATATATTCTCTCCAATTCAAGGGTATCACTGTTATGATACCAAAATGGGCGAGTTTGTCAAGCCGCTGGGCAAATTGAGCCACCAGGCTGAGTAAATTGGGATATCAGGCATATAAGTACGCTGCGTCTTTACATCACTCCCCTCTGTCCGCTCTCATCCCCCTGCTGGTTTTACTGCAGGCGGCTTAGTTTCCTGCTTTTCTGCGCATCAGCATACCTTTCAGATCCGTCTGGATCAGCACGCCGCCCACTATGAACACCAGTCCCAGCAGCGAAAGCGCAGTGATGTGCTCATCCAGAAGCAGTCTGCCGAAAATGAGACTTATGAATGGACACAAATATGCCATAACAGATACTGTGGCAGTCTCTCCACTGTTCATCGCGATCCCCCACAGCACATAAGCTATCGCGTTTACAAAAATACCGACCCAGAGCAGTCCCGCAAGTATCGTCAGATCTGTGTGAGAAAAACCCGACGTCGCCGCGCAGGCCACCCCTGACATCAGTGCCGTCACCGCAAAAGCGATATTCAGAACGATCCACTGGTCGTAATCGTATTTTTTG